>NZ_KV788350.1:146666-147840 GCF_001807215.1 Corynebacterium sp. HMSC05D08
GAAATTGTGCCCCCGACAGGGATCGAACCTGCGAAACACACACCATACAGCCAGCACAAACGCATATTTCAAGCCGATTCTGACGACAATTTGACGACACCAGAAACACGCTCATTCACAGCCCGACTCACCGACTCCAAGTCCTCATCGAAAAGCTCAGTGTACGTATCTAACGTCATTGCAGCGCTAGCATGACCGAGCTGACGCTGCACCGCCTTCACATTCGCCCCCGCCGACACCATCAACCCAGCCGCCACATGCCGCAAACCATGCGGCGTCACCCGAGGAAAAGCTGGGTCATCAGACATACAACGCTGCACCGCCAGGTCAAACCAATCACCATGCGACGGCACCCGTAAAGGCGTACCATCGTTGCGATGCCAGATGTACTCGGTCGGCCCACGCCCCTCAATCAACGGCACAAGCAACTCCATCACAGCGGCCGGAACAGCCACACTACGTCGCTCATGAGTCTTCGGGGCACCAATAGCAATATCACTACCGACCGTCACCGCAGAACGCTCGATATTCAACCGTCCGCGAAGCACATTCACGTCCTGGACCTGCAGTCCAGCCAGCTCACCCCACCGCAGACCAACGGTTCCGAGCACCCACACAATCTCCGAACGGCGAGTACAGGCAGCAGCTAGCCTTCCCAGCTGTTCCGCAGTCAAATACACCTTGACTGCCTTACCCTTACGCGGCAGCTTCACACCCCGCGCCGGATTCACCTGAATCGATTTATCCATTACCGCCAAATCAAGCACCTTAGCCAAAACCGCATGAGCCTGCCGCACCGTAGATCCTGATTTACCCATCGTTGCTACCCACGCCTGCACCTCAGACGGCTTGACCGACGCCACCGGTCGACCACCCCATTCCGGCAGCACGTAGCGCCTCCATAGTCCTTCAGTCTCATGCAAAGTCTTCGGCTTGAGATGTGTCTGCATTGCAAGCCAGCGCTCACCAACCTCTTTGATTCGGGCGCGACCGGCGTTGGGATCAATCCAGTCCTGGTCATGGATGCTCACCGCATTCTTATCGGACCACGCCTGAGCCTCGGACTTTGTACGAAACCCGCGCTTCGTCCGCGATTTACCATCGGGGCTGCGGTACTGCACGCGCCACGCATGCCCTTTCGCTGTCTCATATTTCTTAATGGATGCCATAAGAT
>NZ_KV788351.1:0-22901 GCF_001807215.1 Corynebacterium sp. HMSC05D08
AATCGGGCGAATGCCCTTTTGGCTACTTAGCCCTAGAAACGCGCATAAGAAAAGCCGACCAAGCCTTCTTCCTTTTGGGAAGAAAAGCCTGGCCGGCTTAAGTGTTGAAAAAGCTAGGTTTTACTTAGCCTTCTCCACGATCTCGACGAGACGGAAGTGCTTGTCCTTAGACAGCGGGCGGGTCTCGGCGATCAGAACGCGGTCGCCGATGCCGGCGGTCTCGTTCTCGTCATGTGCCTTAACCTTCTTGTTAGAGCGCATGATCTTGCCGTAAAGCGCGTGCTGCTTGCGGTCTTCGAGCTCGACGACGATGGTCTTGTCCATTTTGTCGGAAACTACGATGCCGATGCGGGTCTTGCGCGCACCGCGCTCCTTCTTTACTTCGTTCACGTTTGCCTCACTCATGATTAAGCCTCAGCTCCCGGAACTACGGACAGGCCCAGCTCGCGCTCGCGAAGAACGGTGTAGATGCGGGCAATGTCGCGCTTAACCGTGCCGATGCGGCGGTTGTTGGTCAGCTGGCCGGTTGCCTTCTGGAAACGAAGGTTGAACAGCTCTTCCTTCGCATCCTTAAGGCGGGTTTCCAGCTCAGCGTTGTCGAGCTCACGGAACTCGTGGGCGGGGGTACCGGTTGCCATTAGAACTGGTCCTCCTTCTTGATGATGCGGACCTTGCAAGGAAGCTTCTGGCCTGCACGACGCAGAGCCTCGATAGCAGTGGCCTCGTTCGGGTAGGACATCTCGAAGAGGACGCGGCCCGGCTTAACGTTGGCGACCCACTTCTCAACCGGGCCCTTACCGGAACCCATACGAACGCCGAGTGGCTTCTGGGTCAACGGACGGTCCGGGAAGATGTTGATCCACACCTTGCCACCACGCTTGACGTGGCGGTTGATGGCAATACGTGCGGCCTCAATCTGACGGTTGGTGATGTAAGCCGGCTCTAGAGCCTGGATTGCGTAATCACCAAAGTTAATGCGGTTACCGCCCTTGGAAACACCGCTACGGGTAGGACGGTGCTGGCGGCGGTACTTAACGCGCTTAGGAATCAGCATGGATTAGCCCTCCTGCTTCTGCTGTGCGCGCTGACGACGCTGGCCACCACGGCGCGGACGACCGTTACGGTCACCGCGGCCACGGCCCTGCGACGGAGCGTTCAGTTCGGATTCGCGTACGCCACCGACGACGTCACCCTTGTAGATCCACACCTTGATGCCAATGCGGCCGAAGGTGGTGTGGGCCTCTGCGGTGCCGTAATCGATCTCGGCGCGAAGAGTGTGCAGCGGAACGCGACCCTCGTGGTAGCGCTCGGTACGGGACATCTCGGCGCCGCCCAGACGACCGGACAAAAGGATCTTAATACCCTTGACCTGCGGCTGGCGCATAGCGGACTGGATAGCCTTGCGCATTGCACGACGGAATGCAACACGGTTAACCAGCTGCTCGGCGACGGACTGAGCAACCAGAGTTGCGTTGGCGTCGACCTGCTTGACCTCGAGGATGTTGAGGGCGACCATCTTGCCGGTGAGCTTCTCGAGCTCGCGGCGGATGCGGTCTGCCTCAGCACCGCGGCGGCCGATCACGATGCCCGGGCGGGCGGTGTGAATGTCGACGCGTACACGGTCACGGGTGCGCTCGATGACGACGTCGGCGATGCCGGCGCGGTCGAGGCCCTTCTCGAGGAACTGACGGATCTTGATGTCTTCGGCTACGTAGTTCGCGTAGTCCTTATCGGCGAACCAGTGGGTCTTCCAGTCGGAAGTGATGCCCAAACGTAGGCCGTGAGGATGGATTTTCTGGCCCATTACTTGGCCCCTTCCTTCTGGCTCTCGACCACCACGGTGATGTGGCTGGTGCGCTTACGAATCATGAATGCACGGCCCTGTGCGCGTGGCTGGAAGCGACGCATGGTCGGGCCCTCGTTGGCGTATGCCTCGGAGATGACCAGGGTGCGTGGGTCCAGACCGAAGTTGTTCTCAGCGTTAGCGGCTGCAGAAGCAACGACCTTAGCGACTGGCTTAGCAGCGCCCTGCGGAGCGTACTTCAGGATTGCAAGTGCCTCGGCTACGGACTTGCCGCGAACCAAATCGATGACACGGCGTGCCTTCATCGGAGTAACGCGGACGTAGCGGGCCGTTGCGGATGCGGAGGTGATGGTTTCACTCATCGCTTATCGACGTCCCTTCTTATCGTCCTTGATGTGACCCTTGAAGGTCTTGGTTGGTGCGAACTCACCGAGCTTGTGGCCGACCATGGAGTCCTCAACGAACACCGGCACGTGCTTACGGCCGTCATGGACGGCGAAGGTGTGACCGATGAAGTCAGGCAGAATGGTCGAGCGGCGAGACCAGGTCTTGATGACCTGCTTGGTGCCGGCCTCGTTCTGAGCATCCACCTTGTTGAGGAGGTGCTCATCGACGAACGGGCCTTTCTTAAGGCTGCGTGGCATTGTTTACCTCCTCTTAGCGCTTCTTGTTCGGGCGACGACGGCGCACGATCATGTTGTTCGAGTAACGGTTCGGGTTGCGGGTGCGACCCTCCTTCTTGCCCCATGGGGACACAGGGTGACGACCACCGGAGGTCTTACCCTCACCACCACCGTGTGGGTGGTCAACCGGGTTCATGACGACACCACGGACGGTCGGGCGAACGCCCTTCCAGCGCATACGGCCAGCCTTGCCCCAACGGATGTTCATCTGGTCAGCGTTGCCGACCTCACCCACGGTTGCGCGGCAACGGATGTCGACGCGGCGGATCTCGGAGGACGGCATACGCAGGATTGCGTACTTGCCTTCCTTACCCAGCAGCTGGATGGAAGCACCAGCGGAGCGGGCAAGCTTAGCGCCTGCGCCCGGCTTGAGCTCCACAGCGTGGATGGTGGTACCGGTTGGGATGTTGCGCAGCGGCAGGTTGTTACCAACCTTGATGTCGGCGTTAGCGCCGGCCTCAACGATGGTGCCCTGCTTCAGGCCCTTAGGGGCGATGATGTAGCGCTTCTCGCCATCTGCGTAGTGCAGAAGAGCGATGTTTGCGGTGCGGTTCGGGTCGTACTCGATGTGAGCAACCTTTGCCGGGATACCGTCCTTGTCCGTACGACGGAAGTCGATCAGACGGTAACGACGCTTGTGGCCACCGCCGATGTGGCGGGTGGTGATGCGGCCGTAGTTGTTACGACCACCAGTCTTGCTCAGCGGGCGCAGCAGGGACTTCTCCGGGGTGGAACGAGTGATCTCCTCGAACTCGGACACGGAGGATGCGCGGCGACCCGGAGTTGTCGGCTTGTACTTACGAATAGCCATAATTCTTCCTTTTCCTTTCGGCTCTCCGGTGGCGCTTAAGCGCCGCCGCCGAAGATGTCGATGGAGTCGCTGCCTTCACGAAGCGTCACGTACGCACGCTTGGTGGACTTGCGCTGACCGAAGCCGGTGCGGGTGCGCTTACGCTTACCTGCACGGTTAACGGTGTTCACGGAGTCAACCTTTACGCCGAAGATCTGCTCGATGGCATCTTTGATCTGGGTCTTGTTGGAGTCCGTGGAGACGTAGAACGTGTAAACGTTCTGCTCCATCAGGCCGTAGGACTTCTCGGAAACGACCGGGGCGATGATAATGTCACGCGGGTTAACGAGCTTAGCCATTACTTCTCCTCCTTAACTTCCTCGTTCGCACCCTGAGCGCGAGCGACGAAGGTGTGCAGAGCCTCAACGGAGAACACAACGTCGTCAGAGTAAAGAACGTCGTAGGTGTTCAGCTGGCCTGCATCCAGGATCTGGACGTTAGGCAGGTTGTTGGCGCTGCGGCGAGCGTTGATGTCCTCGCGGCCGACAACGAGCAGCACGTTCTTGCGCTCGGTCAGGCGCTCGATGAAAGCCTTAGCCGCCTTGGTGGACGGGGTCTGGCCCGGGACGAGCTCTTCGATTACATGGATACGCTCGTTACGAGCGCGGTCGGACAGTGCGCCGAAGAGAGCAGCCTTGATCATCTTCTTAGGGGTGCGCTGGCTGTAGTCGCGCGGCACTGGGCCGTGGGAGATACCGCCACCGGTGTAGTGAGGTGCGCGGATCGAGCCCTGGCGTGCACGACCGGTGCCCTTCTGACGGAAAGGCTTACGGCCACCGCCGCGGACCTCGCCGCGGGTCTTGGCCTTGTGGGTGCCCTGGCGAGCAGCGGCGAGCTGAGCGTTGACAACCTGGTGCATCAAAGCAATGGATGCCTCGGTGTCAAAGATCTCGGCCGGCAGCTCAACAGAGCCGTTGGTCTTACCTTCAGCGGTTTGGACGTCTAGCTTGAGGTTGCTCATGCGTGTGCACCGCCCTTCACTGCGGTCTTAACGGTGACGAGGCCACCGCGCGCACCAGGGATAGCACCCTTGATGAGCAGCAGGTTGGACTCGGCATCGATCTTCTGAATCTTCAGGTTCTGGGTGGTAACACGGTCCTGGCCCATGCGGCCAGCCATGCGGGTGCCCTTGAAGACGCGAGCCGGGGTAGCGCAGGCGCCGATGCCACCGACGCGGCGGTGAGCAGCCTGGTTACCGTGGGCAGCGCCCTGACCTGCGAAGCCGTGGCGCTTCATTGCGCCTGCGTAGCCGTGGCCCTTGGTGGTGCCGGTAACGTCGACGAAGGTAATGCCCTCGAAGATGTCAGCGGTAACTTCCTGGCCAACCTCGTAAGCAGAGGTGTCATCCATACGGATTTCGGCAACGTGGCGACGTGGGGTTACGCCAGCCTTCTTGAAGTGACCTGCGGCAGGCTTGTTTGCCTTGCGCGGGTCGATCTCGCCAAATGCGATCTGGATGGCGTTGTAGCCATCGGTTTCTGCGGTGCGAATCTGGGTAACAACGCACGGCCCAGCCTCGACGACGGTAACCGGCACAACGCGGTTGTCCTCGTCGAAGATCTGGGTCATGCCGAGCTTCTTGCCCAGAATGCCCTTGATCTCGTTTTCACTCATTGTTAGTTCTCCACCAAATATCTATTCGTCGATCGCTTTACACTACTGAATGTTTACGTCGACGCTGGCCGGAAGGTCGATGCGCATAAGAGCGTCAACGGTCTTCGGGGTCGGGTCGAGAATGTCGATCAGGCGCTTGTGAGTGCGCATCTGGAAGTGCTCGCGAGAGTCCTTGTACTTGTGCGGAGAACGAATAACGGCGTATACGTTCTTCTCGGTTGGGAGCGGCACTGGGCCAACAACACGAGCACCCGTACGGGTTACGGTCTCGACGATCTTCTTTGCAGAAGCGTCGATAGCCTCGTGGTCGTAGGCCTTCAGCCGAATGCGGATCTTTTGTCCCGCCACGCTTATCCTCTTCCTCGCTTCCCCACTTACACATTCCCGGCGTATCCGGGGCGTGAAGCGGTGGGAAATTGCTTCTCGATTTCTCTATAACGTTGTCCGGACTCTAGGGCCTGGGCTCAACGCCAGTTGTCTGACTGTCATGACGACCAAAAGATGCGACCTGGCATAAACCTTGGGGCGCAGTGCTTTCGACGGGGTACAAGACCCGAAGTCAAAGTCAATAGGAAGAGGACGGTTCTTCACGCATTACACGTGCGAGTACATGTCCAATTCGTATACTGCCGCTGTTTATTTGCCATGCCCCTTCTCCGGTCCATTCTCTCGGGATGCCTCTACTAAAACGCGGACCTAGCCCGATTGAATGACCTTCCCAGTGCACGCCTTAAGACGCCCACCAACAAAGGTGTCATGTTCGCTTTACCAGCAACTTTGCCATTGATATTCGACTTAGAGCCGGAAGTCAGTGACGCCGCCGTGTTAAAGCAACCCTTGTATTTAAGCATGTAATCACGCGTTTTCCAAACTTCTAACAAAACCGTGCCCAATATCACGTTTTCTAAAAGATCGACTACCGCACCCCACAATGTCCGCATTCAGTTATAGGCTCGGATGGGTAAGTTACTTTTAGCCTTCAAGAGAAGAGGAAATGCTCATGGCTGCTAACACCCCAGAAAACAATTCGACCACCCCAGCTACGGCCGCTACCGAGTCCAGCACCGCTAAATCCCCTGAGGCCGCCGCTACCCCTAAGGTAAACAAGAACCTCGAGACCGAGTTCGGTATCACCACTATTGACGACACTGTCGTATCCAAGATCGCCGGCATCGCTGCCCGCGAAGTGTCCGGCGTTGCTGCTCTCGGTGGCGGCGGCGCCCGCATGATGGGTTCGATCCGTGAATCCTTTGGCGCCTCCGAGGACGTTCGCCAAGGCGTCAGCGTGCAGGTTGCTAACGGTGTTGCCACCATCGAAGTCGCCATCATCGCCGAGTACGGCGTAGCCATCCACGAGCTGGCAGAGGCCATCCGCCGCAACATCATGAATGCCGTTGAGCGTATGACTGGCCTCGGCGTCGATCGCGTCGACGTTGTTGTTCATGATGTCAAGCTCCCGAAGGAAGACCTCGCCGCCGAGCAGTCCGCAAACAATTCCCTGCCGCTGGGCCAGGAATAGGACTAAGCCTTGATGTCTGACTCCGTCGAGTCCCCCACGACGCGCTTTGAGCTCGACGCCCCCGCTGCGCACCGCATAGTTGGAGCCGTGCTGGGGACGCAGGGCGTCGCCAAGCTACATGCCGGCTCCTTCGGTGAGGTGTCGCTGCTCTATCCGGGCGAGCGCATTGCTGGACTCAAGCGTCCGAATCCCCGCGATGATCGCCATCTGGAGGTACACATCGTGTTCGATGTGGCGCAGCAGGTGCCCGTCAAGGACGTCGCCGAAGGTGCTCGCGCGGCAGCGCTCGAGGCATGCTCCGAGCTTTCGCGAGTCGATGTTGTTGTAGCTGACGCTATCAGCAGCGCATTGAATACTAAAAAGGAATAAGCATGAAGAATTACTCCACACTCGGCATCGTGGCCGGCCTAGTTTTGGCATTTTTCATCCACCTCGGCCTGTGGCCCACGGTTCTGGCAGTCCTCCTCGCCGCGTTGGGCGGGGTCATTGGTGCTCACTTTGATGGTCGCATCGATCTCTCCGCGGTGTGGAATGGAATCGTTGGCAAGGATAAAGGGCAAGGCTAATGCCCCATGATTCCTCCCTTGCACGCAGCTCAGGCTCTTTAAGATTTTCCATTAAGTCCCTCGAGCGCATCGTTGGCACTGCCATCGCCAGTGTGCCCGGCACCGTAGCCATCGACGCCAAACTCGCGGGCCTTGCCGGGCGCGCGTTTCCACGGCTGCTCATCCAGAGCGACCCAACCAAGGAAGTCGTGGCTGTCGATGCCAACATCGCCGTTACTTGGCCCAGTCCGGTAACAGCTGTCGCCGAGGCCGCACGCGCCGCCATCGAAGAAGCTGTCAGAACCTACACCGGCTACGCCACCACACGTGTCAACGTCACCGTGGCCGCCGCTGTCCCTGGCGAGCGCGTAACAGGGCTAGCAGTGGCATCACGGCGCGCCCCGAGCGTGACCCTGCCACACACGCGGCCGCAGCGCGAGCTCCAAGCGATAGAGACCACGCACCTAGTGCAAATCCGCAGCGTCTCACGCCCTGAGCCACAACCGGTACGGGCAGTTTCGCCGCGCACGGCGCCCGTTTCCGTAGTGAGCGCTGCGACGCCGCAGCCGGCTGCGCTCACTCCAGTTCGCTCGCCCAAGTCAGCGGAGCTACGCCCAGTCGCGACTCCCCCAGCGCTCCAACTACGCCGGGTGGACACGCCACAGCCTGCGCCGCTGCGCCCTGTTCGAACGCCACAACCTGCTACGGCGTGGTCGCCGACGCTGCGGCCTAATGCCACAGTCCGGCGGCCCATGGCGCCACGGCCTGAACCACTTCGCGAGATAACCATCCAACCGCTCTTCCGAGGAGGTGCCCATGAGTAAAGAACGCAGTACCTTCCCGCGCGGCTTTGGCCAAAAGCCTGCCGCGTCGCCAGCGGCGCGCACGTGGACTGTCATACTCGGGCTCGTCTGTCTTGGAGGCTCGGCTTTCCTGGGCCGGGAGACCTGGGCGGTGAGCACGGGTGCAAGGTCTTGGCTGCAACCCTTCATCGACGTCATGTCTCAGGACAAAATCGAAACCTGGATGCTAGTCAGCGGCGGGGCGGCCATTTTGGTTGGTCTGCTTTTACTCGTGGCGGCATTCAAGCCGCGAAAATCCACCCACACACAGGTCGAATCAGAAGTAGCCTCCATGTGGTTGCGCCCCGTTGATATCGCACGCACTGCTTCCGCAGCAGCCCGTCGCGTTCCCGGCGTCGCAGCTGCGCGCAGTCGCGCGGTCATCTCCAAGGAGAAGATTACCGTCGATGTAACGGTCAACGGCGATACTGAGGATGAGGGTCTCATCTCCCGTGTGGAGGACGCAGTCGCGCAGACGCTGCAGCAACTCCACCGTCAGCCCCAGCTCACTGTTGCAGCCGAGAAACTCCCGGAGGTCGACGATCATGTCTAAAGGCTTAGCCGCTTTCGACCGAATCTTGTTACTCATTATTGCGGCCATTCTCATCGTGCTCGGCTTGTGGCCCATCCTCATCCACTTCGAGGTCCCCTTCGCGCTCTACCTTGCGCGGTGGGTCGACCACGACGAATGGGCAGCCCTTCCTCAACAAGGCTGGTGGGCTGCTGCACTAGGTACGGCGACGGTGGTGCTAGCTGTGTCCGGCTTATGGCTAGTAATTGCTAACCTGCGCCACCACCGCTTTAACAATGTGGCTTCTGAGTCCTCGAACGACAAAGGCAAGATATCAACCAACATGCAGGCAATCGCCGGTGCAGTCGCTGATACCTTGGCTGCGGAAGACGGCGTGGATAAAGTCACCCGCTTGGTGGCCTACGATCGCGCGCGTCCGACGCTCCAGTACACGGTTGAGGCGAACCCAGATACCGCTTTGTCTGCGCTTGTCGACGCCGTCGAGACCAACGAGCAGGACTTCCGCCTGGCATTCCCCGACGCCGACCTTGATACCGTGTACAAACTCCACTTTGGAAAGGTGCGAGCTCTTAAGGAATAGGCCGGTTCAGCACTTAGCTTTCGGCAGGGGCGGATTCAGCGAGGAATATCTCGGTGACCGCCCCAAACTCATGCGTCGTGCCACGAGATAAGCCCACGAGCAGCGGCGCGCCCACAGTACATTGCTCGATCACTGTCCACGAATAGTCGGTACGGTCCACACCCCGGTTGGCCGATGTGTAAACGTGCAAGCCGTGGTCCAAGACAATGACCTCATCGGACGTGCGGAGCATCCAGACGCGTTCACCGACGCTGCGTCGCTTCAGGCCTTCAAGACTGCGGTAATCTGGGGTCAGCTGAGTAATCAGCTCCGCCACGCCGCAACGGTGCTCAAAGCCTTCGGCATCAGTCACCACTAAAGGACGCCCCGGCCCCACTGGCCGTATTGCAGAATACTTCCACGAAACGGGCTGACCGGGTCCCGCCTTGGAGGTCGTACGCACGATGACGCGCTCGGCGTCGACAGTGACCCGGTTGCTTTCCGTGACGATGAGCCACAAACCTCGGGTCACACGGGCGTCGTCAAGCGGCAGCGTGGGCGGATGAACCCTCGCCATCGACTCAAGCGCGGCACGTAGCTCCTCATCGTCGACGCCCCAGCCCAAGCCCTGATTAGCGAGTATCGCAAAGATCGTGCCTAACGGCAGCTCCGGCTGTCCCTCCCACGCATCGCGAAGTGCGCGGAGGGTGCGGTCAATGCGGTTGGGATCAAGCATGGCTCAAAGCTTAACGGAGACGGCAGGTAGACATACAAAAAGCCACCACCTTCCCAAGCAGGGAAAGCGGTGGCTTTAGAGGGCGTTACTTTAAACGCTCAAGCAAGTGCTCTTACTTGATGATCTTGGTAACGCGGCCAGCGCCGACGGTGCGGGAGCCCTCGCGGATAGCGAAGCGCAGGCCCTCGTCCATAGCGACCGGCTGGATCAGCTCGACGGACATCTCGACGTTGTCGCCAGGCATAACCATCTCGGTGCCCTCAGGCAGCTTGATGACGCCAGTAACGTCGGTGGTGCGGAAGTAGAACTGCGGACGGTAGTTGTCCATGAACGGGGTGTGGCGGCCGCCCTCTTCCTTCTTCAGGACGTAGACGGAACCCTCGAACTGGGTGTGAGGGGTGTAAGCGCCCGGCTTGATAACAACCTGGCCGCGCTCAACCTCTTCACGCTTGGTACCACGCAGAAGCAGACCACAGTTGTCGCCAGCCTCGGTGTAGTCCATCATCTTGCGGAACATCTCGATACCGGTAACGGTGGTGGAGATGGACTTGTCCTGGATACCGATGATCTCAACGTCCTCGTTGACGTTCAGGGAGCCACGCTCAACACGGCCGGTAACAACGGTACCGCGGCCGGTGATGGTGAAGATGTCCTCGATTGGCATCAGGAACGGCTTGTCCAGCTCGCGCTCCGGATCCGGGATGGAGTCATCGCAAGCCTGCATCAGGTCAACGATAGCCTGTACCCACTTCTCGTCGCCCTCAAGAGCCTTCAGAGCAGAGATGTGAACGATCGGAGCTTCCTCATCGTAGTCCTGCTCTGCGAGCAGCTCGCGGATCTCCATCTCGACGAGCTCGATGATTTCCTCGTCGTCAACCATGTCGCACTTGTTCAGTGCAACGAGGATGTAAGGAACGCCAACCTGGCGAGCCAGAAGAACGTGCTCGCGGGTCTGCGGCATCGGGCCATCGGTTGCAGCAACAACCAAGATAGCGCCGTCCATCTGAGCAGCACCGGTAATCATGTTCTTGATGTAGTCAGCGTGGCCCGGAGCGTCAACGTGTGCGTAGTGGCGCTTCGGGGTGGAGTACTCAACGTGGGAAATGTTGATGGTAATACCGCGCTCCTTCTCCTCAGGAGCCTTATCGATCATGTCGAATGCGAAAGCGGTGTTCTCATCAGGGTACTGGTCAGCCAGAACCTTGGTGATCGCTGCGGTGGTGGTGGTCTTGCCGTGGTCGACGTGTCCGATGGTGCCGATGTTCACATGCGGCTTCGTACGCTCGAACTTCTCCTTTGCCACTGTTTGTCCTCCTGGACTCTATGGCGGCTGTAATTTCACAGCCACGGGGTTGGTTAATGTCATTGGCACTTGGAACGAAAATATCCCGAAGCGCTAATGACGCTTTCTTTACGTGCCAGTTACACGATCCTAGATTTATGCCGCAGTTTTTTCAAACTGCCTAAATAGGAGGTAACCCCGCGCATGTAGTGCGGACGTTGACCCTCGACAAGAATCTGATTATGGATCCTGGGAGGGTAACGGCCGGCTCAGCCAACACCCTTTGGTGCAAGTTCAGCCGACCGCTACCCCACCCAGTTCCTCACACGGGGGTACCCCGCCTGAGGCTGGCGTCTACTGGCGAAGACTACCAGCCCTTGGCTACGGGGTGGTGCGAGGGGGTTGGTTACAAAGCTTGTTTAAGCCTTGTTACCGGTACGCTCCTCGATGATTGCGGTTGCAACGGAGGAAGGAACCTCAGCGTAGGAATCGAAGACCATGCTGAAGTTTGCGCGGCCTGCGGTGGAGGAACGAAGGTCGCCGATGTAGCCGAACATCTCGGAAAGCGGAACCTTAGCCTTGACAACCTTTGCGCCAGAGCGGTCTTCCATCGCGTAAACCTGGCCACGACGGGAGCTGATGTCACCGTTAACGGTGCCCATGTACTCCTCAGGGGTAACAACCTCAACGGCCATAACAGGCTCGAGCAGGACTGGCTTTGCCTTAGCAACAGCTTCCTTCAGCACCTGGGAACCAGCGAGCTTGAAGGCCATCTCAGAGGAGTCAACGTCGTGGTAAGCGCCGTCCTCAAGGGTTGCCTTGATGTTAACCAGCGGGAAGCCAGCGAGGTAACCGTACTGCATTGCATCCTGGATACCAGCGTCGACGGAAGGGATGTACTCCTTCGGGACGCGGCCACCGGTGACGGCGTTCTCGAACTTGTAGGTTGCGGACTCGCCCTCCTCCAGCGTCTCTGGGTCCGGGTTGTAAGGCTCGATGGTGACGATGACCTTTGCGAACTGACCAGAACCACCGGTCTGCTTCTTGTGGGTGTAGTCCAGGGACTGAACCGTCTTGCGGATGGTCTCACGGTAAGCAACCTGTGGGTTACCGATGTTTGCTTCGACCTTGAACTCGCGCTTCATACGGTCAACCAGAACGTCGAGGTGGAGCTCGCCCATGCCGCCGATAACGGTCTGGCCGGTCTCTTCGTCGAGCTCGACAGTGAAAGTTGGGTCCTCAGCAGCGAGCTTCTGGATAGCGGTACCCAGCTTCTCCTGGTCAGCCTTGGTTTTAGGCTCGATGGAGACCTTGATAACCGGATCCGGGAAGTCCATGGACTCGAGGATGATCGGGTTGTCCTTGTCGCACAGGGTGTCACCAGTGGTGGTGTCTTTCAGACCGATAACAGCATAGATGTTACCTGCGTCAGCCTGCTCGACCGGGTTCTCCTTGTTTGCGTGCATCTGGAACAGCTTGCCGATGCGCTCCTTTTTACTCTTGGTGGAGTTGAGCACCTCGGTGCCCGGCACAACCTGACCAGAGTAAACGCGGACGAAGTTGAGCTGGCCGAAGAACGGGTGCGCAGCAATCTTGAAGGACAACGCAGAGAACGGGGACTCAACGGAAGGCTTACGCGTAACCTTCTCGTCCTCGTTGCCGACAGCGTGGCCGACGACCTCGCCCACATCGAGTGGGTTCGGGAGGAAGTCAACGACAGCGTCGAGAAGCGGCTGGACACCCTTGTTGCGGTAAGCGGTACCACAGAGAACTGGGTAGACCTCGGAGTTGATGGTCATCTTGCGGATGGCTGCCTTGATCTCGTCAAGGGTCAGCTCCTCACCGCCGAAGTACTTCTCCATGAGCTCTTCGTCAGACTCAGCAACTGCCTCGAGCAGCTTCTCGCGGTACTCTTCAGCCTTCTCCTGCAGGTCAGCAGGGATCTCCTCGATGGTCGGCTCAGCACCGGTCTCCACCTTGCCACGCCAAGTGATGGCACGCATGTTCAGCAGGTCAACGACGCCGTCGAAGTCGTCCTCAGCGCCGATTGGCAGCTGCAGAACCAGTGGCTTTGCGCCGAGGCGGTCGATGATGGTCTGAACGGTGAAGTAGAAGTCAGCGCCCAGCTTGTCCATCTTGTTGACGAAGCAGATACGCGGAACGTCGTACTTAGCAGCCTGACGCCACACCTGCTCAGACTGTGGCTCAACGCCTTCCTTGCCGTCGAAGACAGCAACAGCGCCATCCAGGACACGGAGGGAGCGCTCAACCTCAACGGTGAAGTCAACGTGACCCGGGGTGTCGATGATGTTGATCTGGTTGTTGTTCCAGAAACAGGTAACAGCAGCAGAGGTAATGGTGATACCGCGCTCCTTCTCCTGCTCCATCCAGTCAGTGGTGGATGCACCGTCGTGAGTCTCGCCGACTTTACGGTTGATGCCGGTGTAGAAAAGAATACGCTCGGTGGTAGTGGTCTTACCAGCATCGATGTGAGCCATGATGCCGATGTTACGGACCTTGTGAAGGTCCTTAAGCACTTGTTGTGCCACGGTTTTACCCCAACTTATTTATCGTGGACGCCTTGTCCTGGGCGCACGCTTCATCTTCACGTACCCCAGTCCATGCCGCCCGCATGGATAGGTCTTGTTTAATTTTGCCACGTCTTGGACTCGTTAGCAGCTTCAGGCCGCTAATTGCCCAGAAAAAAGGTCCGAGCAACGCTATTTAGTTTGTGTTTCCAGCGCTTCTCTAAATACAAGAAATACAGAAGCGCTGTTAAGCGCGAACTTTTACGTTGCTCGGACCATAGGCATACGCCGGTATTACCAGCGGTAGTGTGCGAAGGCGCGGTTAGCCTCAGCCATCTTGTGAGTGTCTTCACGACGCTTCACGGAAGCACCAAGACCGTTGGAAGCATCCAAAATCTCGTTAGCGAGACGATCGATCATGGTGTTCTCACGACGCTGGCGGGTGAAGGTCACCAACCAACGCAGAGCGAGGGTGTTAGCGCGAGCCGGCTTGACCTCAACTGGAACCTGGTAGGTAGCGCCACCGACACGGCGGGAGCGAACCTCGAGGTCCGGGCGGATGTTGCCCAGAGCCTTCTCCAGGGTGCCGACTGGGTCGGTACCGGTCTTCTCACGGCAAGCCTCGAGAGCACCGTAGACGATGCGCTCTGCGGTGGACTTCTTGCCATCGAGGAGGATCTTGTTCACGAGCATGGTGACCTGCTCGGAGTTGTATACCGGGTCCTTGACTACAGGACGCTTCGGAGCAGCATTCTTACGCATTGTTGATTACTGTCCCTTCTTTGCACCGTAGCGGGAACGAGCCTGCTTGCGGTCCTTAACGCCCTGGGTATCCAGTGCGCCACGGATAATCTTGTAACGAACACCCGGAAGGTCCTTAACACGACCGCCGCGGACGAGCACCATGGAGTGCTCCTGCAGGTTGTGGCCCTCGCCTGGGATGTACGCGGAAACCTCGATACCGGAGGTCAGGCGAACACGAGCGACCTTACGCAGTGCAGAGTTCGGCTTCTTCGGGGTGGTGGTGTAAACGCGGGTGCAAACGCCACGACGCTGAGGGGAACCCTTCAGCGCTGCGGTTGCAACCTTGGAGCGCTTATCATGGCGGCCCTTGCGGACCAGCTGCTGAATAGTTGGCATAAATCTAGTCTTTCTGTATGACTTCGGCTGAACTGACCGATGCTGCCCAAACACGCGAAAATGGGGGCTCTTTTCCGGGGCCCTTCCGCATGTCCAGAACATCAATCAGCCATTCAAGCCGATTAATCGATCAGACTTTTCGCCCTACATGAAGGCGAAACCTCTTCGAACAATAGCAGCGACACGCAAAACATCCAAATTTCATCCACCTGGCTTTCCTTCCATCACCGCAGGCAGTCAATCGCACAACGCTTGACGACGCCGCGCCTCACTCGAGGCAGCTGTGACAAATTCCCCGGAACTTTCCACTCCACCCAAAATCGGGCTTTAAGTTTCACCTATAGAGGCAACAATCACAGGCACTAAATAGGCACATACCCTTTCGAACTTTCACCAAACAGGGCACTACATATAGTGTCTCACACTCCAAGACCTCCCATATCTTGTATTTCGTCGACCCACCCCGCCACAAATTACAGCTATGTTATTCCGTGACGCCCAGCGCCGCGCGGTGGCTTTTCTGCCATCTCGGCTTACTGCAGGTTCTCCCACATGAATGCGGTCGCCATTGCTTTCCCTATATGCGCGCCTGGGCATGCCATCAGAGCTGGAAAGGCAGCGAGCTTTTCGCTGTATCAGCGCTCCATTTTCATAGCGAAGGGAAGAACTACATGGGTTCACGGACCATTAACGTCGCAGATTCCATCGAGGAGTACTTGGGCCGGCGTGATTGGCGCATAAACGCCAATGCCAATCAGGATTTCTCGTTGGGAGGATTGATTCTTAACAATGCGGGCAAAGTAACTGCCAATTACTGGCTGGATGAGGTCTTTTCGGAAGCTGCGGGTAATGCCCACCGAGCAGGTGATATTCATATCCACGATCTAGACATGCTCAGCGGCTATTGTGCTGGCTGGTCACTGCGCCGCGTCCTCGAGGAAGGCTTCGGTGGTGTTCCCGGCACGATTTCCTCGGCGCCACCGAAGCACTTCTCCTCCGCGTGCGGTCAGATCGTCAACTTCTTAGGCACGCTGCAGAACGAGTGGGCGGGCGCGCAGGCCTTTTCTAGCTTCGATACATATATGGCGCCTTTCGTGCGGCTGGATAACCTCAGCTACGGCCAAGTACTTCAATACATGCAGGAATTTATCTTCAACCTGAACGTGCCTTCGCGCTGGGGTACGCAGACGCCGTTCACGAATCTCACCTTCGATTGGCACTGCCCCACCGATCTGCGGGATCAAACCCCGCTCATCGGCGGCGAGCCCGCAGACTTCTGTTACGGCGACTTGGAGACGGAAATGGCCATCATCAACCGTGCTTTCATCGAGGTGATGTCACAAGGTGATGCCGACGGCAGGCCATTTACCTTCCCGATTCCGACCTACAACATCACGCCGGATTTTGACTGGGATAGCGAGAACGCCGAAGCTCTGTTCACCATGACAGCCAAGTACGGTCTGCCCTACTTCCAGAACTTCCTTAACTCCGATCTTGACCCCGGCATGATTCGCTCAATGTGTTGCCGCCTGCAGTTGGACCTACGCGAGCTATTAAAGCGCGGCAATGGTTTGTTCGGCTCCGCCGAGTTGACCGGCTCCATCGGCGTGGTCACGCTCAACTGCGCACGCCTGGGCTACCTCTACCGCGGCGACGAGGAGGCGCTGTTGACGCGCGTCGCGGAGCTGGTAGATCTCGGCGTCGACACGCTCGAGCGCCGCCGCGCCTTTGTTAACAAGTGCTTGGAGAAAGGTCTTTTCCCCTATACCAAGCGTTGGCTGCCCAGCTTGGATAACCACTTCTCCACTATCGGCGTCAACGGCTGCAACGAGATGATCCGTAACTTCACTGCCGACACCTACGATCTCACCGATCCGCGCGGCCGCGCTCAGGTATTGCGTCTGCTGGAGCGGGTTCGCGCACTGCTTGTCGACGCCCAGGAAAGAACCGGGCACCTTTATAACCTTGAAGCCTCGCCTGCCGAGGGCGCTACCTATCGCTTCGCACGCGAGGACCTGAAGCGCTACCCAGACATCCTGCACGCTGGCAGCGAAGAAGAACCGTATTACACGAATTCCTCGCAGCTTCCCGTCGCGCACACTCCCGATCCCTTTGCCGCACTCCAAGCCCAGGAGGATCTGCAGACCCAATACACCGGCGGCACCGTGCTGCATCTCTACATGGGCTCAGCAATGTCCTCCGGTAAGGCGTGCGCGAACCTCGTGCGCCGCTCGCTGGAGAACTTCCGACTGCCCTATGTCACCATCACGCCGACCTTTTCCATCTGTAACTCCCACGGCTATATCTCCGGCGAGCATCCGCACTGCCCCGACTGCGGTTCCAGCACTGAAATGTGGACGCGCGTGATGGGCTATTTCCGGCCAGTCTCCAGCTTCAACACGGGCAAGAAGGGAGAGTTCCATGAGCGCGAGTACTTCGACGAGAGGCTTGCGGCCGGCGTTTAAGACTGCGCCTTCGTTGCAAGCGCCGAAGCTAAGTTCCAGAACGCAGCTGCCGATTGGCGGGCTTATCCCCTTCTCGGCAACAGATTGGCCAGATCACCTGACCATGACGTTGTTCCTCAACGGCTGCCCGCTGCGGTGTAGCTACTGCCATAACCCGCAGCTGCAGGTCTTTGGGCCGGGAAGCTATAGCTGGCAGGACGCGCTTTCCTTGCTGTGCTCGCGCCGCGGGCTACTCGACGGCGTGGTTTTCTCCGGCGGCGAGCCACTTTCCGCGCCCGGGCTGCCGCAGGCGATAGCCGAGGCCCACGCGGCTGGCTTTAAAGTTGGCCTCCACACGAGCGGCTATCTACCGGGCCGGTTGGACAAGCTCATGGCCCATCCCGAAACACGGCCGGAATGGATAGGCATCGACGTCAAAGCCCTGCCGGAAGACCTGCCGCAGGTCACCGGCTGCAGCCGTGCCCAAGCGCAGCGGATGTGGGAGTCCTTCTATCTTTTGGCAGATTATGCGCGGACAGGGCGGCTATCGCTGCAAGCCCGAACCACATTGTGGCCAGGGTCGGGCATCGAGGCACGGCTTCCCGAACTGGAAGAACGCGTTGCGCAACAGGGGCTTAAGCTGGTGCGCCAGTGGGCGCACGACGTCGACAAGCACGGCGTCTACTGCGGGGCGGAAGCTACTGCCATACCCACGTAAAATCGGCGTCGGCGGCGTGCTCGGAGAAGTAAACCTTCTCCTGCGCCTCCCAGGTCTCGAACCACTCTGCGTAGTGCGGATCACGCTCGATGGCTCGCTCATAGCGCTTTTCGCGCGGGCCGTCGAGGCGCACCGTAATCACGGTGCCGCGCTCCTTAGCCGCAGCAATGTTTTCCGGAGTAACCGCACCGACGCCCTCCACGATGAGATCGTCGCGTGCATCCAAGCTCGCCCACTCACCCGGCGCACCGGCCTCCCAATCCCAGCGCCAATAGCCGGGATTGGTCTCGCGCAGCACCTGCTCGGCAACCATCCGGGAGCCCTGTTCAAGCCCGTGCCAACCGGGATAGAACTCGTCCAGGTGCACCACACGCCAGCCTGCTCTATCGGCGAGGGCGGCGCAGGCCCACGTCTTGCCTGCACCCGATGGCCCATCGATGAGCACCGTCACCGGCTTGAAGGGTTTCTTGCGCGTCGCGGCAGCCTTGATGACATCCTCGATGAGGCGGTCGAGCTGACTGTCGAAGTCCATGCTTCGTGGCCCTTTCGTCTTATAGACCGAAGAATCTCCAGGAATCTGTAACTACCGACGCTACCACCGGCACCGCTGCCAAAAGTGAACCGGCTAACATGATGAGCCAATCTTTCCTACTCACACGCGACTCGCGCGCCCACGTGCGTGACGGCGAGTACAGCGGAGTACGTCCAAAGCCGCGGGCCTCCATCGCCGTGGCCAGCTTGCCTCCGCGGCGCAGCGCAACTACCAAGAGACCGAAGGACATCGTAAGCAAATGCTTAACCTTGCCGCGATCCCCCAATCCCCGCGCCCTCCGAGCACGAGCCATGGAATCCCAGTCGTCTCGAAACAGCGTCGCCATGCGCACACCGGCGACCGCGCCAATAACAAAACGCGAAGGCAGGCGAAGGTTTTGCGCCAGGGCGTCGCCTAAGCGTGTGGGATCAATGTCGCGCGCGAGGACAATCATTGGCAGCGCTACCGCGAGCACACGCAGCATCATTGCCACTGAAAGGGTCACCGAGTTCTCCGAAACCACGATGAGCCAAAGCCGGAAGTAAACCTCTCCGCCCTCGGCGCCATACAGCAGCATCGAAACGCCAGACAGTGCGGCGAGGATAAACAGGAACCATCCGCTTCTTATGAGCTTTCCCCAACTGACTCCACACAGCGGCGCAAATACGAAGGTGATGACCAAAGAAACCGCGGCGGAGACCCGATCCACCGAGAGAAACAACGGCAAGGTCAGCGCCAGCATAAGGTAAACCCGCGTCAATGGGTTTACGTCGGACAAGATATTAGGCACGCGGCACCTCCACGCGGTTGTCGCCGAGAGCCGCGATGAAGAGGGGGTCGTGGGTTACCGAAGCAATGGTCACTCCCTCATCGCTTAACTCGCGCAGCATCCACACCAGTTCCGCGAAGGTCTGCGGATCTTGACCGAACGTCGGCTCATCAAGCAAGAGCACCGCCGGCGCGCTCACCAGTGCTGTTGCCACCGACAGGCGCCGTTTCTCTCCGCCCGAAAGTGTGAAGGGGTTGGCGCCAAGCAGCTGCCCCAAACGCAGGCGCTCCACTAGTTCCGCGATGCGCTTTTCTGGAACCTCCTCGCCCATCACTCGGGGTCCCACGCGTAGCTCATCGGCAACGCTGCGCGCGACGAATTGATGTTCTGGGTTCTGAAACACGTACCCAATGCGATGCGCGAGCTCGCGCGACTTCCACGTTGCCGGGTCTCCTTTGAGGCCGCGGCGCACGTGCTCGGCGACGCCCACCTCACCCGAGGTATAAGGAAGCAGTCCCGCCATGGTTTCCAGCCAGGTAGTCTTGCCAGCACCATTGGGGCCAGTCACCACGGTTGAAGCTCCCGCAGGAAGCTCAAAGGTACGCGGCGGACCAAAGCGGGTAGCCAAATCCTGCGACCACATCGCTGGCTCAAGGCTGGATACGTCTTGCGGAACGCGAGCCTGCGGCAGCGTGGGCATCACCTGGGCGCGGGCTTCTAGGACCTGCTCGATAGGCGCGTCTAATGCAACCTGCCCGTCCTCGATGAGTAGTCCGCGTTGCAGCAGGTGACACCATCTATCTGGCTGGTGCTCAACCACGATGAGCGTGGCCCCGGTGCGCTCCACCAGCTGGGTCACCGCACAAACCACCGAATCGGCGCCCTCTGGGTCAAGGTTCGCCGTGGGCTCGTCCAACAAGATGAGCCCGGCGCCCATCGCCATCACTCCCGCCAAAGCGAGGCGTTGCTTCTGACCACCAGACAGACGTGCGGTGGGATGGTCGTGTGGAAGATCGAGCCCGACCACCGATAAAGACTGATCGACTCGACCCCAAATCTCGGAGCGCTCAAGGCCGAGGTTCTCGCAGCCGAAAGCAACGTCGTCACCCACTCGCGAGGAAATTACCTGGGAATCAGGATCCTGCAGGACCAGCCCCACTGGCATGCCTTCGCCAGGCCACTCACCATTGCTCGCGGTAGCAGCTCCGAAGAGCTGGATCTCTCCTACCTGCTCGCCTTCTTCATCGCCACCGAGCACTCCGGCAAGAGCCGCCAAGAGCGTGGACTTGCCAGAACCGGAGTCGCCGCACAGCAGAATTTTTTCGCCCGGCTCGACGTGGAAAGTAACATCCCGCAGCGCCGGCTCCGCGCGCCCGGCATGGGTCCAGCCGAAGCCTTCTACGCGGATGCCTGTTCCAGAAACCATTCTTGAAAGCGCTTCTTAAGCCTCGCGGCCGGCAGCAAACCGGTCGAGCGCGCCAGTGGCTGCTAGCGCCTTAACCGTGAAGTAGCCCAGAACGCCGGCCAGGATCGCACCAGAAAGGCCGGTGCAGACCAAGTAGATAATGTTGTATTCAACGGAGCGGGCTAGGTGGCCGGACGTGAAGAGCTCCAAAGTCCATGCACCGACGCCGGCGGCAAGGCCAGCGATGGTGGCAACAAGCAGGTTAAAAGAACGGTAGGCAAAGATGGCGAAGACAATCTCCACGCCGATGCCTTGGGCGAAGCCAGAGAGCAAGGTTGCCGCGCCCCACTGGGAACCAAGAGCTGCGGAGACGCAGGCAGCGAGCAGCTCCACGAAGAGCGCCGCTCCCGGCTTGCGGATGATGAGCCCACCGAGCACTCCTCCCAGCAACCAGATGCCAGAGGCCAAACCGCCCAGGCCAGGGGTAAAGGCATCGAGAGCCTGGTAGCCGGCATAACCCGCGGTGTTCCAGAACAAGAAAATCAGGCCACACGCCACGGACAAGACCGCGGCCACGACGATGTCGACGACGCGCCAGCGGCGGTTGGACTTTCCAGCCGTGTGTGCAGTGCGTGCCGAAGATGCAGGTGTAGTAGACATTTTCCTCCCTCGCGCCGGTATTACCCGGATCAGGTGCAACGGTTCCCATATGTGGGGTCTCAGCCTTCTCCCTCGCAAACTACTGCGTTTGTTGTTCCTTAGTTACGGTCTAAAGAGGGAGAAAGCACCCGTGTTCGCTGTGTAATTAGATAATTTCGTCAACTTGGACCCACTAATGCTAGCAAAAGTAGAAAAGCCTCATGTAAATGAACTACGCCCCGCTTTCCGGACTGAGTTAACTCTAAATGGTTTGGGCCGTTGCAAGGGCTTGGTTCCGATATTGCATCGGGGCCAGGCCCTTGAATTGTTCCTGTAGTCGGGTCGTGTTGTACCACAGGATGTAATCATCAATAGCTTGGCAGAACTCCTCGACACTGTTGAAGTAAGCACCGTGGTACATCTCAGATTTCAAGTGACCGAAGAAGTTCTCCATCACTGAGTTGTCATAGCAATTGCCTTTCCAAGACATTGCCTGCACGCCACCAACGGTTGTAATCAAGTCACGACAGCTGGCGTGCTGGTACTGGAAGCCTTGGTCGGTGTGCACAATGAGTCCTTCACCTGGACTAAACAGGGCAATGGCATCCGATAACGATCTTGATGTGAACTTGGTGTTCGGTGATGTAGACAGCGTATGAGCCAAGATGGTTCGGTCAAACAGATCCATAATCGGCGATGAGGTTACCCTCGTTTACCACTATCTGACAATAGAAAACGATCGGCCGTTGGCCCTGGCAATCCTTGCGGACTGTCAGGGCCAACGGTCGATAGTGTTTTCTAATCGGTGGGAAGACTATGCCCTTCCCGTGGCGAGGAAGTGCGGGCCTTCAATCAGCCCCGCACTCACGACTACTTGGAGGAGCTAGAAGAGCCGGAGGAACCAGCGCCTGGAGCACAGGCGTTAACTAGCAAACCCAAAGCGAGTGTGCCAGCCGCGGCAAGTGCAATTGCGCCGCCGATTCGGCCGGCCTCTGGGCTAGCCTTCTTCAGCATCAGGTCGATCTGGCCTAGTTGCTTTGCCAGCGGTTCGTTATAGATTCCCAGCTGCTTCTGAAGCTCGATGTTCTTCTGAGCTAATTGGCGATTGATGCCATTAATCCTTGCAGAAACCTGCTCTACCATTGGGGACAGGCCCGGGATATGCATTTGGGAAGCCAAACCAATAGGCAACAGCAACAACAGTGGCAGGCCAATACCTGCAGCAGCCGGTGCGCAGCGCTGCCAATCAATGTCGGAGGAACCTCCTGGAACCTTGGTATCCGGGGTCTCAGCATCCGGTTTCTCGACTAGGTCAGCAACGCCATTGTTGTTCTTGTCGGTTACACCGGTATCGCCAAGGCCGTCACCGTCTTTATCAGTGACCTTTCCTTCAGGAACATCGGACTCGTCCTTGTTGGACTTGCCGTCACCGTCGGTGTCCTCATCACCATCATTGGTGCCATCACCATCGGTATCCGGGTTCAGCGGATCAAGGCCAGCTGCCTTCTCATCATCATTGGAAACCCCGTCGCCATCTGCATCAGGATCCTCTTCATTGATGATGCCGTCGCCGTCCTTATCGCCCTTCGGACCATCCTGGTCATCCTTATCGATGATATCCGGAATGCCATCACCGTCAGAGTCCTTGGACTTATCAACAGACGGGTCAGACTCCTCCTTGTTGGACTTGCCGTCACCGTCAGCGTCCTCATCACCATCATTGGTACCATCACCATCGGTATCCGGATTGTACGGATCAG
>NZ_KV788351.1:22921-23442 GCF_001807215.1 Corynebacterium sp. HMSC05D08
AGTTATTGACACCGTCACCATCGATATCCGGATCAACCGCATCCGGAATACCATCCTTGTCGGTGTCGTTGGTCAACGGACCGTCTGTGATGTCAGCGTTACCGTCCTCAGGATCCTTGTCGGTTACACCGGTATCGCCAAGGCCGTCACCGTCTTTATCGGTGACCTTTCCTTCAGGAACATCGGACTCATCCTTGTTCTTCTTGCCGTCACCATCGGTGTCCTCATCACCATCATTGGTGCCATCACCATCGGTATCCGGGTTCAGCGGATCAAGGCCAGCTGCCTTCTCATCATCATTGGAAACCCCGTCGCCATCTGCATCAGGATCCTCTTCATTGATGATGCCGTCATCATCCTTATCACCCTTCGGGCCATCCTCATCATCCTTATCGATGATATCCGGAATGCCATCACCGTCGGTATCGGTGGTCGCATCCGTGTCCGGGTCAGACTCCTCCTTGTTGGACTTGCCATCACCGTCAGCGTCCTCATCACCATCATTGGTGCCATCACCATCG
>NZ_KV788351.1:23462-49209 GCF_001807215.1 Corynebacterium sp. HMSC05D08
AGTTATTGACACCGTCACCATCGATATCCGGATCCTTAGAATCTGGGATTCCGTCACCATCGGTATCCGGATCTGCAATCATGCGCTCAGTCACGGTGAGCTTGAATTCATCCGTGGCATCCTTACCGTTCAAGGACGCCTTCACCTCAACATCATAAGAGGTCAGATCAGCATCCGCAGGAACAGTACCCTCAATGGCCTTGGTCTCCGGGTTGTACTTCAGGAAGTCAGGAAGACCAGTTACAGACACCTCAGAACCGTCAGTCGACTTGACCGGAATAGACACCTTTTCACCGCGCTGAACCTTGGTATCCGGGATTGCATCAATATTAACGTCGACTACGACGGTGACACTTACCTCAACGGTCTCCTTAGAATTATCCGGATAAGTAACCTCAACCGGAACAGTGATCTTGGAACCCGGCTCGGCATCCTTCGGAATCGGAACAGTGATCTTACCAGTGGTCTCATCAACCGTTACACCAACCGGAGCGCCTGCACCCGGAGCGAACTTAGTATCCTTCGGTGCCTCGGTCTCCTTACCTTCCTTGTCAGTAAAGGTCGGAGCAGGAACCGTCACATTATCGCCCGGCTTACCAGAACCATCCTTGTACTTAGGATCGAACTTATCCTTGTCCGCCTCAACAGGAGCATCCGGCTTCTCAACGGTGACAGTTACCTCAACGGTCTCCTTAGAATTATCCGGATAAGTAACCTCAACCGGAACAGTGATCTTGGAACCCGGCTCGGCATCCTTCGGAATCGGAACAGTGATCTTACCAGTGGTCTCATCAACCGTTACACCAACCGGAGCATCCGCACCCGGAGCAAACTTAGTGTCCTTCGGAGCCTCGGTCGCATTACCGTCCTTGCCAGTAAAGGTCGGAGCTGGAACCGTCACATCATCGCCCGGCTTACCAGAGCCATCCTTGTACTTAGGATCGAAAGATTCACTATCCTTCGAACCTGGTGCCTTCAGATCAAACTTCACAGGAACCTCACGCGATACTGGTTGAGCACCCTCAGCAGGGGTCCATGTGGCCTTTACGAGCACCTCGTTTTTACCTTCAACCTGTTTACCCGCAGGCCATGTAACTACGCCTGTCGAAGGATCGATCTTCAAGCCCAGTTTTTCAGCAACAGCAGGATCCGCGAACTCGAAGGTTGCACCTTGCGGCTTTTCTTCGACAACGTCAGTGTTCGGGTTGTCAAAAGACGGCTTGGCTTCAAGGTCTTTTTCCTTGGCTGTGCCTGTGGTGTCGTCGTAACGAACGACGGTCGGGTCGGCTAGGAAAAAATCCGCCAGAAGCAGCGTGCCCGTGGGATTGCCCGAAGCATCGGCAGCGAATACCTGAGAAGAGTACACAGTCGGCTTGGAGAGATTCTTCGGGACCGTGAAGTCACAGGACTTCAACGCACCTAGCTCGTCAGCTTGAACAGTGCAAACCGTCTTATCAATTGGCTTACCGTCCGCAAACCACTGAATAGCATACGTCTGGTTAGGAACCAGACCGGCAGTCTTCGACTTGGCGGTATCACCAGGAGCTGCGGTGTGAGAAGCATTGTCGAAGTTGAAGACGTCATGATTTGGGCGCGGAGTCAGCAACGCGAAGTGCTGGACAGAAATGTTCGCTGACGCGAGCTCAATACCGAGGTTTCCGCCATGCGGGGGCTGGAACATGTTGTCCTGGTAATTACCCATCCATAGGTCGCGATTATCACCGACTACCGGATACAAGTACATATACTCCGTGTTGATGTGGCGGTGACGCTGGCCTACGGTGCCGTTCCACTGCATTAGGTTTCCGTGCGCTTCGTCTTCTTTGGAGACGAGCTTGCCCCATTCTTCGTCAGTGGTTCGGCCGCCCTTGTTGTAGCGGCCAATGCCATACAAACCAGCAAATGGAAGGTAGAAAGAACCGTCGTCTTTTACGTAAGCTACGCGAGACTCTGCGACATGGGAGCCTGTACCGTGCTCAGCTTGGTATTTCTCAACGATTTCCCCTTGGGCAACACGGAACTGTTCACGAGTGTAGTTCTTGTGGTCGTCCTTCCACTTGTCAAACTGACGTGCTACCTCATCGTTAACATAAGATCCGACGACTTTGACACCGGTAGCAGCTCGGTCTGAAGAACCCTTGAAGTATTGGTTTGCCAGGGAGCCCATGGACTCATTATTCTCCCACCAGACACTGCCACGAGCCGTGCCATAATTTCCACCTTCGGGCCACTTTTTATCGGTAGTCGGAGCTTCAGTCCAGTCCGCCTCAGGCTTCGCAAGCCAGTTGTCTACGTTCGGACGCTCTTGGAAAACAACCTTTGCCCCCACAATGCGATTAATGCCAGCCGCGAAATCCCAGCTCTCCCATTTACGAGTCAGACGATCATGGAAGCGACCGCTGTACATGTCGCCGCCGGCCGCCAAGGTGTACTTGTCCGGGTCTGGATTTTCTGCCCACGTGCGGACTTGAAACGCTCCATCCCCCGCCAACTGGAATTCAATAGGGTTACCCAGGCCGTCTTTTGGAGGATTAGACAAGTCGAAGACAAACTTGCCTTCAGAATCTGAGGTGGTGTAGTAGATGGGCGAAACTTGGCCCTTGCCATTGATGTACTGCAAGAAAACCTTGACACCAGGCATAGCCTCGTCAGGTTCATTCTGCGCTTCCGGCCCTGAGTCGCGATCCAAATAGACCGTACCCTGGTACCCCCGCTTTTGACCCCAGGTACCATCCGCTTTAATAGCAGTCGCTTCCGAAGTGCCTCGCGGATCAACACTGCGATCCTGCGCAGGTGCTGCGTCCTGAGCAACAGCAACCGGCGTAGCAGCCGGATTCACAACTGGATGGACAAATGGAGCCACGAGAGCCACAGAGAGAGCAGCGGCAGCGATGGAAGTGCCGCGACGGCGAGTCACGCCGCTAAAGCTTTTCATATTCATGAAACGCCTTCCTTATGAAAATTTAGAAACATCAGAGAACAGGTTCTCACCCTATAATCTGCAACTGGACGTACGGGAAGCTTAGTTTTAACTGAGTCCGCACTGTCCCCAACCTGAAACGCTATCGAATATCGCTGGGTAGCGCAACCGCTATCACCATTTAATACTGTTATCACTATCAATGACTAACAGTTTCTACATTCCGAAAGAGGGGGGATCTGCCTAGTCAGTGCACCTTGGTTTTCCACCTAGCTCGTATACGTGGCAAAACAGCTTAAGTTTATTCTTAGAAAGATACGCACCCTCTGTTAGCTTCGTCGTTTTCGCATAGAAAAAGCGTGTCTGGGGCCCAGACACGCTTTTTGTTGGGTCAGAAACTACGACGTTGCTGACCTCGCTTTTACCTAGAAGGTGAAGTCCTCATCCAACGGGACGGATGCGCCGGTGAACTCACCGAAGCCATCGTCGCCGTAGATGGAATCGCCGTAAGTCGGGATAGAGTACGCAGCGTTGCGTGCGGCCTCAGTCGGCTTAACGGAGATGTTGCGGTAACGCGAGATACCGGTACCAGCCGGGATCAGCTTACCGATGATGACGTTCTCCTTCAGACCAATGAGCTGATCGGAGCGCTTGTTGATAGCGGCGTCGGTAAGCACGCGCGTGGTCTCCTGGAAGGAGGCCGCGGACAGCCAGGACTCGGTAGCCAGCGATGCCTTGGTGATACCCATGATCTCGGAGCGCAGCTGAGCTGGCTCGCCGCCCTCGGCAACCTGTGCGGCGTTGATCTGCTTGGCCTCGGAGAGGTCAACCAGAACGCCCGGCAGGTAGTCGGTGGAGCCGGAGTCAATGACGGTACCGCGACGCAGCATCTGGCGGATGATGATCTCGATGTGCTTATCGTGGATAGCAACACCCTGTGCACGGTAAACAGCCTGAACCTCGTCGATGAGGTGCTTCTCAACACCACGGCGGCCGAGAACCTCAAGCACGTCGTGCGGGTCCGCAGCACCACGCATCAGACGCTCACCAGTGGTGACGTGGTCGCCATCACGGAGGGAGCGCTCGATCATTGCATCCGGGTTGGACTCCATCGGGCGGCGTACCTGGGCCAGGCCCTGACGCTTCGACAGCTTCTCGTAGACCACATTGTCAGAACCATCATCCGGAGTGATGGTCAGGGTCCAGAAGTTGCCCTCATCAGACAGGGACACGGTGCCGTCAACGGAAGCGATCGGCGCACGGTTCTTCGGGTTACGAGCCTCGAAGAGCTCCTGAACACGCGGCAGGCCACCGGTAATATCGCCACCGACACCACCCTGGTGGAACGTACGCATGGTCAGCTGGGTACCCGGCTCACCAATGGACTGCGCAGCCACAATGCCGACTGCCTCGCCGATGTCGACGAGCTTGCCGGAGGCCATGGACTTGCCGTAGCACTTCGCACAAACGCCGGCTGGGGTCTGGCAGGTCAGCACGGAGCGAACCTTAATCTCGGTAACACCAGCGCGCAGGATCTCGGCGGTGAGCTCCTCAGTCAGGTCGGTGCCAGCCTCAGCAACAACGGTGCCGTCCTCAGCCTTGACGTCAGAAGCGACAACACGACCAGAAGCGGAGGTCTCCCACAGCTCATCGAATACCGGGGTGCCGTTAACCAGCTCGCCCAGCGGAACGCGGACGCCCTGGCGGGTGCCACAATCCTCTTCGCGGACGATGACGTCCTGTGCCACGTCGACGAGACGACGGGTGAGGTAGCCGGAGTCCGCGGTACGCAGTGCGGTATCGGCCAGGCCCTTACGGGAACCGTGCGAGTTGTTGAAGTACTCCAAGACCGACAGACCCTCACGGAAGGAGGTCTTAATCGGACGGGTGATGTAGTCACCCTTGGAGTTCACGACCATGCCCTTCATGCCGGCCAGGGTCCAGATCTGACGCATGTTACCTGCTGCACCAGACTTAACGATCATCGGAATCGGGTTGTCATCCGGGTAGAGATCCTCGACTGCCTTACCAACGGTGTCGGTAGCGTCCTTCCAGAGCTCAACCAGGCGGTCGTAACGCTCACGCTCGGTAAGCGCACCCTGCTCCCAGTACTTGCGCTCGATGCGCTGTGCTTCCTTCTCGTAAGACTCGAGAACCTCGGTCTTGTTCGGAAGGACCAGAACGTCGTCCATGGTGATGGTCACGCCCGAGCGGGTTGCCCAGTAGAAACCGGCATCCTTCATCTTGTCCAGAACCTGGGCAACGGTGATCATCGGGTACTTAGCAGCGAGGTCATTAATGACGTCACCGAGCAGTACGGAGTTCTTAGCGCCGCCCTTACGGACCATGACGCCCTCGAGGTACGGGTAGTTCCAAGGCAGCAAGTCGTTGAACATGATGCGGCCAAGGGTGGTCTCAGCCATCCATGCCTGGCCCTTCTGCCAACCATCAGGGAACTGCTCAGCCTCAACTTCTGCCGGCGGACGCAGGTGGGAGATGCGGACCTTGATCGGGGCCTGCAGGCCTAGAACGCCGCGGTCGCGAGCCATGATTGCCTCAGCGTAGGAGGAGTAAACGCCGGTAGCCGGACCGTTCTCGGTGGCCTCGGTGTAGCGACCCTCGCCGCCGATCTCGCTCTCCGCCTTGTCCATGGTCAGGTAGTAAAGACCGGTAACCATGTCCAGACGCGGCATAGCCAGTGGCTTACCGGATGCCGGGGAAAGAATGTTGTTGGAAGCGAGCATGAGGACACGAGCCTCTGCCTGAGCCTCGGCGGACAGCGGCAGGTGAACTGCCATCTGGTCGCCGTCGAAGTCAGCGTTGAACGCCTCACAAGCCAGCGGGTGCAGCTGAATTGCCTTACCCTCAACGAGCTTCGGCTCGAATGCCTGGATACCCAGACGGTGCAGGGTAGGTGCACGGTTCAGCATCACCGGGTGCTCGGAAATAGCCTCTTCCAGAACGTCCCACACCTCAGGGCGCTGGCGCTCAACCATGCGCTTAGCGGACTTGATGTTCTGTGCGTAGTCATTTTCCACCAGACGCTTCATGACGAATGGCTTGAACAGCTCGAGAGCCATAAGCTTCGGCAAACCACACTCGTGGAGCTTCAGCTGCGGACCGACGATAATAACGGAACGGCCAGAGTAGTCAACACGCTTACCCAGCAGGTTCTGACGGAAACGACCCTGCTTACCCTTGAGCAAGTCAGACAGGGACTTCAGCGGGCGGTTGCCCGGTCCGGTGACCGGACGGCCGCGACGGCCGTTGTCGAAGAGGGCGTCAACAGACTCCTGCAGCATGCGCTTCTCGTTGTTCACGATGATCTCAGGAGCACCGAGATCGATCATGCGCTTGAGGCGGTTGTTGCGGTTGATAACGCGGCGGTAGAGGTCGTTCAGGTCGGAGGTAGCAAAGCGGCCACCGTCCAGCTGAACCATCGGGCGCAGCTCTGGCGGGATAACCGGAATTGCATCCAGGACCATGCCAGCCGGATCGTTACCGGAGCGTAGGAAGGCTGCAACGACCTTCAGGCGCTTCAGCGCGCGCATCTTCTTCTGGCCCTTGCCATTGTTGATGATTTCCTTGAGCTCTTCAGCCTCAGCCTCGAGATCGAAGCTGCGGATGAGGGTCTGGATAGCCTCGGCACCCATGCCGCCGGTGAAGTAATCCTCGTAGCGGTCGACGAGTTCTTCGTAGATGGTCTCGTCGATGATCATCTGCTTCGGAGCCAGCTTCAGGAAGGTGTTCCAGATTTCATCCAGGCGTGCGACCTCGCGCTCGCCGCGCTCGCGGATGTGCTGCATCTCCTTGTCTGCAGCGTTCTGGACCTTGCGGCGTGCGTCAGCCTTTGCGCCAGCAGCCTCCAGCTCAGCCAGATCCTGCTCGAGCTTTGCAGCGCGCTCTGCGATCTCTGCCTCGGTGTCATCCTCAACGTCCTTCTTCTCCAGAAGCATCTCTGCTTCCAGGGTGGACTGGTCGTTGTGGCGAGCCTCTTCATCAACAGAGGTGATGATGTTGGCAGCGAAGTAGATGATGCGCTCCAGGTCCTTCGGAGCAAGGTCCAGAAGGTAACCCAGGCGGGAAGGAACGCCCTTGAAGTACCAGATGTGGGTTACCGGGGCAGCCAGCTCGATGTGGCCCATGCGCTCACGGCGAACCTTGGACTTGGTGACCTCGACGCCGCAGCGCTCACAGATGATGCCCTTGTAGCGAACGCGCTTGTACTTACCGCAAGCGCACTCCCAGTCACGGGTTGGGCCGAAGATGCGCTCGCAGAACAGGCCGTCCTTTTCCGGCTTCAGGGTGCGGTAGTTGATGGTCTCAGGCTTCTTAACCTCGCCCTTGGACCAACGGCGAATGTCATCGGCAGTGGCCAGACCGATGCGGAGCTCGTCGAAGAGATTTACGTCAAACACGTAATGTCTCCCTTTCATCCCCACGAATAGTGCAGGGAACGTTGATGGCTTTTAAAAATCTTTATGCGGTGTGCCCGCCGCCCCATCGGACGGCGGACCAGAAAGCTTTAGTCTCTTGGCTCTTGAGTCTTAGGCGATGTCAGCGTCAGAACGCTCGTCGCGAGACAGGTTAATGCCCAGCGATGGACTATCCATGTCGTCATCGTCAGAGCCAGACAGCTCCATCGGGGTGCCGTCGGTGGAGAGGACCTCCACGTTCAGACACAGCGACTGCAGCTCCTTGAGGAGAACCTTGAAGGACTCCGGGATGCCTGGATCCGGGATGTTGTCGCCCTTCACGATTGCCTCGTAGACCTTGACACGGCCGACGACGTCGTCGGACTTGATGGTCAGGAGCTCCTGCAGGGTGTAGGCAGCGCCGTATGCCTGCATTGCCCACACCTCCATCTCACCGAAGCGCTGGCCACCAAACTGTGCCTTACCGCCCAGCGGCTGCTGGGTAATCATGGAATAAGGACCAGTGGAGCGAGCGTGAATCTTCTCGTCAACCAGGTGGTGCAGCTTAAGCATGTACATGTAGCCGACGGAAACCGGGTACTTGTATGGCTCACCAGAGCGGCCGTCGAAAAGCTGTGCCTTACCGTGCTCGTCAACCATGACGTCGCCGTCGCGGTTCGGGCGAGAGGATGCCAGCAGGCGACCAATCTCTTCGTTGGAAGCACCGTCGAACACTGGGGTTGCGGTCAGGGAACCAGCCGGGACGTCGTAAAGCTCTTCCGGCAGGGTCTTGAGCAACTCAGCGTTCTTTGGATCATCAACGTCGACCTTCCAGCCGGCGTGTGCCAGCCAGCCGAGGTGCACCTCGAGAACCTGGCCGATGTTCATACGACGCGGAACACCGTGGGTGTTCAGGATGACGTCAACTGGGGTGCCGTCAGCCATAAATGGCATGTCCTCTGGAGGCAGGATCTTGCCCACGACGCCCTTGTTACCGTGGCGGCCAGCGAGCTTGTCGCCGTCCTGGATCTTGCGCTTCTGAGCGACGTAAACGCGGATCATCTCGTTGACGCCCGGTGCCAGATCGTCGTCGTCTTCGCGAGAGAAGCGCGCAACGCCGATGACCTTGCCGTTCTCACCGTGAGGAACCTTCATGGAGGTATCGCGAACCTCGCGAGCCTTCTCACCGAAGATGGCGCGCAGCAAGCGCTCCTCCGGGGTCAGTTCGGTCTCACCCTTCGGGGTGACCTTACCGACGAGGATGTCGCCTGCGCGAACGTCAGCACCGATGCGAACGATGCCTCGCTCATCCAGGTCGCGCAGAACATCGTCAGAGACGTTCGGGATCTCGCGGGTAATTTCCTCGGGGCCCAGCTTGGTATCGCGGGCATCGATCTCATGTTCCTCGATGTGGATGGAGGTCAAGATATCCTCTTCCACGATGCGCTGGTTCAGGATGATTGCATCCTCATAGTTGTGGCCCTCCCACGGCATAAACGCAACCAGCAGGTTACGGCCGAGGGACATCTCACCGTTGTGGGTACCTGGGCCGTCAGCCAGAACCTGGCCGGCCTCGACGCGCTGACCAAGCTCAACAAGCGGGGTCTGGTTGTAGTTGGTGCCCTGGTTGGTGCGCTCGAACTTACGCAGCATGTAGGTGTCGCGCTGGCCCTCGTCATCCATGATGGTGATGAGGTCTGCGGTGACATTTTCTACAACACCAGCCTTCGGGGTGATGATGAGGTCGCCGGCGTCGTAAGCCGCGCGCTGCTCCATACCGGTACCAACAAAAGGTGCCTCGGAACGAACCAGCGGCACAGCCTGGCGCTGCATGTTCGCACCCATCAGCGCACGGTTAGCATCGTCGTGCTCCAAGAACGGAATCATGGCGGTTGCCACGGAAACCATCTGGCGCGGGGAAACGTCAACGTAATCGACGCCGGAAGCGTCGGTAACTCCGATGTCGCCGTCCTTCAAACGGACCTCGATACGCTCGCCGATGATGGTGCCATCAGCATCTTTCTCGAGCTCAGCCTGTGCAATAGCGAACTTGTCTTCCTCATCCGCGGTGAGGTACTCGACCTGGTCGGTGACCTTGCCGTCAACAACCTTGCGGTACGGGGTCTCGATGAAGCCAAAGGCGTTCACGCGAGCGTAGGAAGCCAGGGAGCCGATCAGACCAATGTTCGGACCCTCAGGAGTCTCAATCGGGCACATACGGCCGTAGTGAGAAGCGTGAACGTCTCGGACCTCAATGCCGGCGCGCTCACGGGACAGACCGCCTGGGCCCAGTGCGGACAGGCGGCGCTTGTGGGTCAGACCAGACAGGGAGTTGTTGTGGTCCATGAACTGGGACAGCTGCGAGGTACCAAAGAACTCGCGAATGGCGGCAGAAACCGGACGCACGTTAATCAGCGAGGTCGGGGTGATGGACTCAGCATCCTGGGTGGTCATGCGCTCACGCACAACGCGCTCCATACGGGACAGACCAACGCGGATCTGGTTCTGGATGAGCTCGCCCACGGTACGCAGACGACGGTTACCGAAGTGGTCGATATCGTCAGTGTGGATCGCGATGGTCTCACCGTTAGGTGCGATCATCTCGCGCTCGCCGACGTGGAGGCGAACCAGGTACTCGAGGGTGACAGCGATGTCTTCTTCGGTGAGGGTCATGAGACCGTCGTGGTCGCCGCCGAGACCCAGCTTGCGGTTGACCTTGTAGCGGCCCACCTTTGCGAGGTCGTAGCGCTTTGCGCGGAAGAAGGAGTTGTCCAGCAGGGACTGAGCGAGCTCGCGGGTCGGCTGCTCGCCTGGGCGCTGCTTGCGGTAGATCTCCAGCAGAGCCTCGTCGGTGTTTGCAACGCCGTCGGACTCGAGGGTGGACATCATGAGCTCAGAGAAGCCGAAGCGATCCTTGATCTGCTGCTCGGACCAACCAAGGGCCTTGAGCAGAACGGTCACCGGCTGGCGGCGTTTACGGTCGATACGAACGCCGACGGTGTCGCGCTTGTCGACGTCGAATTCCAGCCATGCACCGCGGGAAGGAATGACCTTCACGGAGTGCAACGGACGCTCGGTGGACTTATCGATGGTCTGATCGAAGTAGACGCCCGGGGAGCGAACCAGCTGGGAAACGACAACACGCTCGGTGCCGTTGACGATGAACGTACCCTTGTCGGTCATCATCGGGAAGTCGCCGATGAAGACGGTCTGAGACTTAATCTCCTGGGTGTCGTTGTTGATGAACTCTGCGGTCACGTACAGCGGCGCGGAGTAGTTAATGTCCTTTTCCTTGCACTCGTCGACGGTGTTCTTCACCGGCTCGAAGCGAGGCTCCGACAGGGACAGGGACATATTGCCCGAGTAGTCCTGAATCGGAGAGAGTTCCTCAAGGATGTCCTCAAGGCCGCTGGTGACGCGAGCCTCTGGACCGCGCTCGGCTTGCTCACGTTCACGCCACTCAGGCGTGCCGATCAGCCATGCGAAGGAATCGAGTTGTAGATCAAGGAGGCCCGGGACGGCGATCGGCTCGCTGATTTTGGCGAACGAGTATCGCTTCGGGGCTCCAGGGATATTGGCCACTGACTTGGTCTGGCGGGAGACTGCCAAGATGGGTCCTTCCAGCACCTCACGCGGATTGCCTCCTCGCCCTGGCCGACGAGGTGCAAAACCGCTGGTAATTTTAGCATTCGGTCTGCTGTGGAATTTCTGGGTTCAGAAAGCACAAAATCACCTTGTCAAGTCGGTTTTGCCATCACCTACTTGAAAGGCTAAATGTGCACTGAAGATCCAGATTCCAGCGCAACGATATAGCTTATATGAAAACTCTCACCATGTAAAGGCTGAATTTTGCGTGTCGTTACCCGCGGCGACGCGAGAAAGCACCCAGCGATCCAATCAGACCGATCAGTGCCAAGAGCGCTCCAAGGCCCAAGCTGCCCCAGCGGACAGCATTACCGACTGCCGGCTTCGGGAACTTTGCGGCCTCCGCTAGGAATGCTGAGCGATCCTCTTCGGAAGTCTTGCCCTCGAACATGAACTGGGTCTCGCGGCCCGCACCAGTGCGGTCGCCCCAATAGTCATCGATGGCCACGTCCATTCCTACCACCAAGCCGGTCGCTTGATCCACGTAGAAGTCGCGTGTCGCCTTGTGAAACAGGTAGCCCTGCTCAGTGGAGTCGTCCTCGTTGCGGAAAATGGTCGTGGTCTGCCCTGGGTACAGAGTTGCGAGATTAGTTGGCTCTACTTCTTGGTGAAAGCGATATACAGTACGGCCGTCGATGTCCATCTCCTCTTCAAAGACGGCGTCGGCCGCCTTGCGCAAGCACGGGTCGAAGACTGGGTAGGTCGTCTGCTCAGTCGAGGCTGGGAACTTCATCCAGTTGCCGTCCACCGTGACCTTCGCCGTGGGGCTGCCGAGGGTGTGCGTAAGGGTGGCGTCGTCAAGCGCCTGCCCGCTTAAGCGATCCATGGGGTAGCTCCACACCCGGGCCATGCTCAAGTCTGCGAGCTCGCCGCTGTCCCCGCGCATGGCGGACTCGCCGATGCGGACAGTGACCTTCTCATCGTCTGAAGGGTCCTGCATTTCCATGTTGAGCTGATAGGTCATGGGCCCTTCGTAGGCGCTGGTCCCCTCTCCGGTGACCACTTGCGACTTGGCAGAGTCATCGGTGAGCGTCCACGTGGTCTTCTCGAGGTCCAGCGGCAGGCGCGGTTCGAAGTCGAGGAACCTCGGTGCCGCGAGTCCGGCGGCGATCAACGCAACGCCGAGGCCGAGCAACAGGACGGAAAAGATACGGGATTTGGGCAGCATGGTGGCTTATTCTACAGGCCGTGGTCGCCTGCTTTGGAATTCGCGCGCGGGTCTGGATGGGTAAAGTGCAAAGCCTCCTAAAACGGGAACAACCCCGCCTCCCAAAAGGGAAACGGGGTCGTAGCAAGCTAAATTACTTGAGCTCGACGGAAGCGCCAGCCTCTTCGAGCTTAGCCTTTGCAGCCTCAGCGTCGTCCTTGGAAGCGCCCTCGAGGATAGCCTTAGGTGCGCCCTCAACGAGCTCCTTAGCTTCCTTCAGGCCCAGGCCGGAAACGATCTCGCGAACAGCCTTGATGACGCCGATCTTCTTTGCGCCAGCGTCGGTCAGAACGACGTCGAACTCGGTCTTCTCTTCCTCAGCAGCGCCACCAGCAGCCGGTGCGCCTGCAGCTGCAACTGCAACCGGAGCAGCAGCCTCAACGTCGAAGACCTCTTCGAATTCCTTAACGAACTCAGAGAGCTCGATGAGGGTCATTTCCTTGAAAGCTTCAATGAGCTCGTCCTTGGTGAGCTTAGCCATGATGGCCATCCTTTCTTTTGGGCCAGTTTCTGACCCAGATTGTGGTGTTTTAATTTGTGCGCCTTATGCGGCGACTTTAAGCTTCGGCAGCCTTCTTGTCCTGCAGGGCCGCAGCGGTGCGGACCATCTTGGTTGCAGGAGCGTTGAATACGGCCGCAGCCTTTGCCATAGAACCCTTCATAGCGCCAGCCAGCTTCGCGAGAGTGGTCTCGCGGTTGTCCAGCTCGGCAATGGCAGCAACCTGCTCTGCGGACAGAGCGTTGCCATCCATGTAGCCGCCCTTAACGACGAATGCCTTGTTGTCATCAGCGAACTTCTTGATGACCTTAGCGGCATCCACTGCCTCGCCCTTGATGAACGCAATAGCGGTCGGGCCAGTCAGCTTGTCGTCAAGACCTTCGATGCCAGCCTCGTTAGCGGCGATCTTGAAGAGGGTGTTCTTGGCGACGGAGTACTCAACGTCAAAGCCGAGGTTGTTACGCAGCTCCTGGAGCTGGGAAACGGTCAGGCCGCGGTACTCGGTCAGCACGATGGACTCAGCGCCAGCGAGCTTCTCCTTGAGCTCCGCGAGATCTGCGGTGTTCTTCGGGTTTGCCATGTTCTACTTCGCCTCCTTTCGAAACATCTCTGTAAATTTCCGTCGAGACATCTTCAATAAAAAATGCCCCGTGCAAGAGCACAGGGCGCGCGGCATAAGAAAATGCCGCGATTAATCGCAAAGTGTCTCCTGCGTGGGCCGCCCCATTGAGTTGGGAACCTTCGATCCGTTTCCGGATGACCGACGGTCTTCGGTGAAACTTGGTCAGACTTCTCGTCTGTTCAAACTTCGTTGGGTACTTTACTTCCGCGCTGCTCAAAAACCAAATCGCAGCCTTCACTTAAGCTTGCCACCATGACCACTCTGTATTGGATTCGCGATGATCTACGCCTGCACGACAACCCCGCGCTCACGTGGGCGGCTTCCCGCGGCGAGGTGATCACCTGCGTCTTAGATGAGCCCGCATACCCGGGCAGCCGCCCACTGGGCAGCGCGACTGCATGGTGGAGGGAGCGTTCTCTTTCCCGTCTAGCAGCTAACCTTGCTTCCTATAACGTGCCGTTGTACAGGCTATACGGCGACGCGCGCTCGGTCCTTCCTGCCTTCGCCGCCACCCACAAGGTCTCGGCGGTGTGCTGGAACCGGCGCTATCATCTACCGACAATCGACGCCACCGCCAAAGACACCCTCCTCGCTCAAGGCCTTGAGGCCCACTCGTTTGCTGCCCATTGCCTGGTAGAGCCACACGCCGTTAAACCCTTTAAGGTCTACAGCGCTTTTGCACGCGCTGCCCGTGCCGTTCTGCAAGACACCATGCAGCCGGCACTCGGGGTCCCAGACCTCCACGGCCCCGGTGCTATCGCCTGGGAGGAGCTCCCCTCGCCCGGCTGAGCCGCGTCTTTGGCGGAATACTGGACGCCCGGCGAAAAAGCCGCCCGCGACAGACTCGCATCGCTTGATCTCTCTGACTACGACAAAGGCCGCGACTTCCCCGCTCGCCCCGCAACCTCTCGACTTTCACCCCACCTGCGTTGGGGCGAGGTTTCCGCGCGGGAAGTCTGGCAATTTGCAAGTGCCCTGCCGACAGACGCCTCGAGCTTTCACTCTGAGCTGCTCTGGCGCGACTTCGCCTGGCACCGCCTCTACCACGTCCCCGACCTCGCAACAGAGCCTGTGCGGGAGAAGTTCCGCAACTTCGATTGGTACTGGGACGGCGGCGGAATCGACACCTCCGGAAAAGACTCGCGCCCGCATCCCCTGCCGGAGCTACAAGCCTGGCGCACGGGCGAAACGGGCATCCCGCTTGTCGACGCCGGCATGCGCGAGCTCTGGCAGACCGGCTACATGCACAACCGCGTGCGCATGGTCGTTGGCTCGTTCCTGACGAAGAACCTCGGCATCCACTGGCGTCACGGCGAGGAGTGGTTTTGGGACACGCTAGTCGACGCCGATCCCGCCTCCAACCCCTTCAACTGGCAATGGGTTGCCGGCTGCGGTGACGACGCCTCGCCCTTCTTCCGCATCTTCAACCCGCAGTTGCAGGCCAGCAAGTTCGACCCCGACGGCACCTACGTGCGCCAGTGGGCACCGCCGCTTAGCCCGCCGCCCATCGTGGACCTCAAGGAGTCGCGGCAGGCCGCCTTGGACGCTTACCAGGAAATCCGTTAGACAGGACTACCGCCCAGGCCCGGTCAGTATCCCATCGCAGCGACGTACACGGGCTCCGCTGCCAGCCAAGCTTTCGCACTCAGCGCAATGCCTATCTCCAATCCGCAGGGAATCTGGTACTGCATCGACAATATCCTGCCCCTGGGTTAGTATTTCGACACGAGTTGCGACATAGGGCACGGCGTCGCGTCGACGGCGGCACCGTCGCAATTTATTCTTCTTCGCGCAGGAACAGGCTGACAATCTCTGCACGCGGAGACGATGACCAGTACCGTTGAAATATGACCTTTTCTCGCGTCTACTCGTCAGCGCAACCGCCCATCGGCAGCACTCCCCTCATGCGGCTCGACCGCATCAATCCCCGCGACGATATCCGCGTCTTCGCGAAACTCGAGCAATTCAACCTCGGCGGCTCTGCCAAAGACCGCACCGCTCAGGCCCTTATCGAAGCAGCTCTCGACGCCGGCGAAATTCGCGCAGGATCCACGCTCATCGAGTCCTCCTCCGGCAATCTCGGAATGGCCCTGGCACGCCAGGCGCATCTGGCTGGCATGCACTTCGTCTGTGTCGTCGATCCACGCGTCAATCGCTCCACGGTGGCCACAATGGAAGCCTACGGAGCTCGCGTGGACATGCTCGAGCACCCTGATCCTGACAACGGTGATTGGCTCACCGCACGCCGGTCGCGCGTGCAGGAGCTCCTGCAGGAGATTCCAGATGCTTTTAATCTCAATCAGTACGCCAATCAGGCTGCATTCCACGCGCATTCCGAGGGCACCATGGCCGAGATCATCGAGCAGCTCGGTGCGCCGCCCAGCCATCTCCTGGTCGCGATGAGCACGACCGGCACGCTCGGCGGCTGCGTGCGCAAACTCACCGAGCTCGGCGCGGACACAGAAACCATCGGCGTCGACGCGGAAGGATCAGTTCTCTACGGCGGCGCGCGCGGTACCCGCCTCCTTCCCGGCTACGGCGCTGGTGTGGTCACGGAACTTTCCCAAAGTTTTGAGCCTTCTCTTATCGCGCGTGTTCCTGACCTCGAGGCGATCATCGGCGCACGTCGTTTGGCACGCTGTGAGGGCGTCCTCGCCGGCGCCTCGAGCGGAGCCGTCGTGGCCGCTTTGCTCGAGCGTGCAGCAGAGCTGCCCTCTGGTTCCACGGTGGCGATGGTGCTCCATGACGGCGGCCAGCCTTACCTCGACACCATCTACAACGATGCCTGGGTCACCGAACGCTTCGACATCTCTGCGGCCGACCTCGCGCGCGGAGTAGACGACTGGGGATCCGAATGACTCCGCCGCTCAAGATCGCCATCATTGGCGGCGGACCGCGTGGCCTCTGGGCCGTAGAGGAACTCAGTGAGCACACCTCGGTGCCCGTCGACATCACTGTCTTTGATCCCTATCCAGCGGGAGCCGGGGCCGTCTATCGCCCTGATCAACCCCGATGTTGGCGGCTCAACGTCACCTCCTCCATCGTCACCACTCAGCGTGACACGTTGGACGCCTGGCGCGCTCGCCACGGTGACCTGGACCTCGACCCGTTCCCGCCGCGCGCCGTGGTTGGCGAGTACCTCATCGATTGTTGGAACGACGCTGTGCGACGCTTTCCTCCGGACAGCTCCGTGCACCATATCGCTCGCCGCGTGGCCTCAGTACACCGCACGGACGCCGGATTCGCGGTCGACGGCGAGACTTTCGATCATGTTCTTCAGTGCACCGGCCATGCGCATGACCATCCCGGTGCGCTCACGCACCAGCGCAGCCGGGTTCCCGTCACGGGGCTGTATTGGGGCGCCACCGTTCCGTCGCAGCCGCGCCTGATCGGCGTCCGCGGTGCGGCCCTCACCTTCATCGATGTCTGCCTACGCTACGGAGACACTGCGGAGACGATTTATCCGGTAAGCCGCAGCGGCCGCTTCATGGAGGTCAAGCCGGATCCTGCGCGTCCTGCACCGACGTTTTCTCCGGCCCTCCATGCGCAGGCCCGCGCGGCACGGGACGCGGATGCGGTGCGGGAAGTTCTCGTCAACGCGGCTCAGTCACTGCGAGATTTCTCAGAAGAATCACTCGCCGAGGTGCTCGTTGGCGAGGATTTCACGGGTGATGCCGTGGCCGAGTTTCGGACTTCCCTGGCCGTGGCGCGTGGCGAGCACGCACTGACTCCGGCTGCTGCCGTCGGCGCCGCGTTTCGGGGATTGTTCCAAGAATTCGTCGACACGCATGCGCAGGCCGGTCCGATTCCTGGCTTCGTCGAACTCGCGCGGACGCTTGAGCGTGTGGCGTTCGGACCGCCGCCGGTGACGGCTGACGCGGTGCTTTCCCTCATCGACTCTAGGATTGTCGACACCACCTACCTGGGCCGCCCTGATGTCATCGACGCGTGGCTCGAGGGGCATGGCCCGCACATAGACGTACTCATCGACGCCACGATTGCGCCGCAGGGCCAACCCGCGCCGTTCCAAGACGTGCCTGGAGTCGTCACCATCGGGCGCATGAACGAGCGTGAGCTTCCGGGGCATGACTCGCTCAATCGCACCGTGCATTCAGATATCCCGCAGTGGGCGGAGAAAGTAGGACACCCATGACAGCCTCGTCGTCGCAGAAGCCAGGTCAGCCCACGGAGCCGCCGCGTCCGCTCGCCGTCCACGGAACGGTGCCGCTCGCGCCCCGTCTCGAGCCGTGGATGCAGGAACTTATCGCAGATCCGCACGCCGTTCGGGCACTTATCGAAAAGCACGGCTCGCCCGTCAACGTTCTTGATCCCCGGCCTTTGGCGCGGAATGCTGCCGAACTCGTCGACGCGGGGACAGCACTCGGCGTCGACACCCGTGTTTTCTTTGCGCGCAAGGCCAACAAAGCGCTCGCCTTCGTCGGCGCGGCGCGGGCTGCTGGCCACGGCGTCGATGTGGCGAGCCTCAACGAACTGCGCCAGGTCCTCGCCGTTGGCGTCCCACCGAAAGATGTCATTCTCAGCGCGGCCATCAAGGATGAGCGGCTGTTGCGCACGGCGGTGAAAGCCGGCGTGGTGATCTCCTGCGATAGCCGCGACGAGCTGGCACGTATCGCCGCCCTCGGTACCCCAGCGCGCATCGCTCCCCGCTTGGCACCGGATCCCACCGTATTGCCGCCAACGCGCTTCGGCGAACGGCTCGACGTCTGGCGCAGCATCGACTGGCCTGACACCGTCGAGGCAGTCGGCGTCCATGTTCATCTCCACGGGTACGCCGAATCCGACCGCCGTCTCGCTCTCGCCGAGGCCATCACGCTCGTGGAGGCGCTGCGCGCGGCCGGTCATCCCGCGAGCTTCATCGACATCGGCGGAGGCGTTCCCATGAGCTATCTCCTCCACGAGACACAATGGGAGCAGTACCGCGACCGCATCGAACGCCAGCGCGCGGGAACGGGCGAACCCTTTACGTGGAAAAATGATCCGCTCACCAACACGTATCCGTTCTGGCAAACGCCCACGCGCGGCGAGTGGTTCACCCAGTTGCTCAAGGGCAAGGTTTCCGGCTACGGCACCGCTGCGACCGCGCTGCGCGAACACTCCATCGCGCTTCACCTCGAGCCGGGACGCAGCCTGCTCGATGGGTGCGGAATGATTCTCGCAGAGGTGTCCTTCCTCAAAGAGCGCTCGGACGGGCTACCCCTCATCGGCCTCGCGATGAACCGCACGCAATGCCGCACGGCCGCCGATGACCTCCTCCTCGATCCCTTCCTCGTCCCCACAGCCGGAGAGGTCGAGCGCGCGCCCCGCACCGGGTTCCTGGTGGGCGCCTACTGCATCGAAGACGAAGTCATCCTGCGGCGTGCCCTGGATTTTCCAGACGGCATCGCCGTGGGAGATACCCTCGCTATTCCGAACACCGCGGGCTACTTCATGCACATCCTCGAGTCTGCCTCGCACCAAATCCCCTTGGCGCGCAACGTCGTGCGCACGGAGGCCGAAGCGTGGGAGCTCGACGCCATCGACCGCGAGTGGATTCGCGTGTGAGCTAGCGCCCCATCCCCGCTAGATAGCGCCGGGTAACGAGGTTCTGCGCGGCGGCCGCGAGGTGCGGAGCCAGCCGCGCGAACCAGCGATCGGGGCGGGAAAACGCGACGCACCTGCCTACGACGCTGCCATCGGCGCGATGCTCGATGAGGAACGCCTCTTCGCCACATTCAACGTGCCCGGGCAGCGTCCCATAGACGAGGACAGTCCGTCGCGGGGCGCGCTCCACATGCAGAATGCGGCACGGCGAGAGCGTCGGGCCCACGCGCAGCCACACCACGTCTGGTTCTGCGCCGTCGCGCCGCACGTGGACGCCGGCATGACGATGTGCACGAAACTCCAGCAGCGCGGCACTCGCACGAATGAAGCCCTCCTCCCCTGTCCCCAGAACGCGCGCTTCGTCGACAATCCGCCACGTAGCGCCAAGTCCTAGTTCCTCACGAGAGGCGCCGTCTGCCAAGGCCAGGCTGGCCAGATGCAGCCTTTTGGGATACGACATCGATGACTTTGCTGCCATACTGCGAGTATCCCATACGAGATTGACACTCCCGAACCGCGTTGTGGCTAACGCAGTAAGACAGTATCGCCGACGCGCATCGACTGTTGTCGCTTACGAAGCTGCATCCGCGCTCAGCGTCAGCTGGCGGATTCCCTGCCCGATGGCGCGCACCGTATTGTCCGAGAAAATGTCAACCACGTTGCCATATTCATCAAACGGTGGCCGCGTTAGCTCTGCTGTCTCAAGAACACCATTGCGCGCAATGTAACCCACCAGCAGATCCACGAATTGAATCTGCACAGAATTCAGCGTGGTATCTGCAAGAATGGCATCAAATTCAGCGCGCACGGTCGGCTCATCCATCCCCACGATTCCGCGCAAGAAGCGTCCGATCGATTCCTCGACATGAGATTCACGTAGCTGTTCAGCGCCTTCAACGTGGCACTCTGCCACCAGACGCTCAAGCTCATCAACATCGTACGTATTAATAGGCTTGCCCGACCGCAATTTACGCAAGGACAGGTTGGTCGCAGCTTCCGCCTCGAGGGCTTGGCGTAGGCGTTCCTCCACGACAGAAGCCTCGATTTCCGTACCGCCTGTCGCGGTCACTTCTACTGCCGTGAGACCGCCAAGCTCGTCCTCGAAGTCGGTGATGACTGCTTTTCGCTTACCACGGTCAATCGTCTTGATAAGTCCACGCAAGGCCCGACGCGCAAGCTCGAGCTCCTCGTAGGTAGCGTTCGTTGACCAATCCGGAGCAGACATTTCCTCCAGCAGCGGGGCCTGCTGCGCGACAGCAGGGATAGTGGTTTTATCGAGCAAGGCCTCAACGAGCACCGCCAGTTTCTTAAAATTCGGTACTTGACGTGGGTCTGGTTCGAACAAGCCAAGTTCGAGAGTCCACAACAACAAGTCGAAGCGTCGCGCCTGTTCTTCCTCACCGGCACGCGCCATGGGCAAATGCGCGAGGTGATCAATGGCAAGGCTGGCTGCGTCACCTCGGATGCCATTCCAGGCACCAGAGACTTTATACCTCGCTAAGTATGGTTTGGAGGCAGGAGGCACGAGCACGCTGTCTTCCGGAACCGAACGGAGGTCCGCAAGAAGGCTCTCCACTACTGCGGCCCGATCTTCTCCCTCGAGATACTGAAGCTGCAAAATACGCTTCGCGAAGCCCCGCTCAACTACTGAGGTTTGCTTTGAGCCTGTAGCTGAGCTGAAATCTTCTGTTCCTTCGAACTGATCGATGTTGTCGCAATAGTCGAAGATGAAGAACTCCTGCTTATCTGCGCCAGGACCAAAGAGGTCAGGACATAGTCGTGTGCCGCGCCCCACCATCTGCCAGAATTTCACCGGCGAATGGACGGGTTTGAAAAAGACCAAGTTGAGCACTTCAGGTACATCGATACCGGTATCGAGCATGTCCACGCTCACCGCGACATCGAGCCCACTCGCAGGGTCTTTAAACCGATCGATGAGTCCCTCGGCGTCCTTGACTCCATGCGTAATGACTTCACAGCGCGTTCCTGCCGCTGGAGGCAAAAGCGTCCTGAAGACTTCGGCGATAAGCTCCGCGTGACGCTGCGTACGCGCAAAGATAATCGTCTTACCCAGGCGATCAGCTCCGCCAACCTTGATTCGACGCTCAATGACCTGAGCGAGAACCTGTCGGATGGTGTCGAGGTTATAGAGCACCCGGTTCATCTCCGCCGACGTGATCTCACCTGGCGCCTCCAGAGGATCTCCTGACTCGTCTGAGCCCCAATCCTTCATATCCCATTCAAGCTGTTCTTCCGAGCTGAGCTCCGAATACTTCACGCCTTGCCGCATGAACAAGCTGTCACCCCGGAATAACTTCGGCGCCACAAGGTAGCCATCTTCGATGGCTTTATCCAAGCCGTAGTACCCGGTCGGCGCACCTGGCTCACACCCGAAAAAGCGGTACGTATTGTGATCCACGTTTGAACGTGGCGTGGCGGTAAGGCCCACAACCGCGGCATCGAAATATTCGAAGAGACGCCGGTAGCGCTGATAAATCGATCGGTGTGCCTCGTCTACCACGATGAGATCGAAGTCAAAAGAACCGAAACGCTCGGTGGGCCCAACCATGTCAATCATGGTGTTGTAGGTGCTCACGTACACCTGACCCGTCGCCTCTTTGTTGGCAAGCAGATTCACAGGATTGGAGCCCGGCAAATGCTCCACAAATGCCGAATGCGCCTGGCGTACCAACGCCTTGCGGTCAGCCAGGAAGAGCACATTGCGCACCCAACCGGCCTCCATAAGCATCTTCACCAACGAGATGGATACACGCGTTTTTCCGGTACCCGTGGCCATAACAAGCAGAGCCCTGCGATGCCCCGCCGCGAAGCGCTCGCTCACGGCTCGCAGCATTTGCTGTTGGTACGGCCGCGCCGCAATGTCGGATAGCTCCGTTGTCTCCAGAGGCTGACGCTTACCGCGCCGCCGAATGAGCTCCTCCATGGCGGCCGCTGTGGGGTATTCCTCTACCTGCCGCGCTTCGTAACAGTAACCACCGGGCAGTTCCGCGTCCCGGTCCCAGAAACGCACGTCATGCCCATTCGTATAGAAAACCAGCGGGACTCGACCGAATTTGCGACCCAACGCCTCGGCATAGTCCTCAGCTTGAACGCGCCCATCGTTGATGCTGCGTTCCGTCTTCTTCGCCTCGATAATAGCCAGGGGTTGACCATCTGTGCCCCACGCAACGTAGTCAATGTAAAGGTCTTCAATCGGGTACTCGACAGTAAGGTTCCCGCCCGCCACACTGAAACCAGCATCTGCGAGCATCGGATCGATGATGTCACGACGGGTATCCGCTTCGCTACGCGCGAGCGGCGGGAGGTCAACCGCGCTAGCTTCCTCAGATGCCCGAACAGCTTCTTGCTGCTCTAGATAGCGTTCGCGCAGCTCAGCTTCCAAGTGCTTGACACGCTCTCGCGCCTCACGTGCTTCTCGTAACGCATCATCTGCAGTCTCTTGCGCAGCGGCCTTCTCACGCGCCTGCTCGGCTAGCTCTCTTTCTAACGCCAGCTGAGCAGCTTCTGCTTCAGAGAGCTGCAACCGGAAGCCATCCGACTCTGCCGCCAGGCGATCCAGTTCTCGCTGTAACGCGAGCAGTTGCTGCCGCGACTGTGCCGCCTGCTTGGGTGCTGCGCGCAAAATTGCAACGTCAAAAGGAGCGACGGGCGGCAGGGGCTTCGTACTAAACCTTTTTGCTACCCGCACAAGCACATCGAAGAGATGTCGGACAATACGTTCCGCTTGTTCCGGTGGAACGGGCTTGGAGTCATGCGCAGAGGCGTTACCTGCTTTGCGGATGACATGCATCTTTTCAGCAGATCATCTGGGAACTGACTCGCAAAATCCGGATGGACCATGGCATCGATGACGCGGTCCGTGTTGGGAATACCGAGGACCGTAGCCACGTGCCCCACCACCGATTCAAGCACGAAGCGCGCTTGGAACAGGGAACCGCACGGATTAGTGAGTGCACTTCGCTCCACCAATCGGCAGTCGTTAAGCAGGTTCGGCCACACCACGCCGACGACGCCAAAGTTGCTGGATTGGGGTGTTCCACCACTCATCGTCGCCATGACGCTGGAGTTCCTCTCTACTAGTCCCGCATCTCATACTGCTTAGTTACAACCATCATGGTGTTTTCCAGCGCAACGAAAGCAATTTCACCATCTAACTCGATTTACAAAGGTACTGAATTCGTACTGAATTTTCTAGCACAAGATTTCAGTCACATTTCAATCATATTTCAGTACGATTTCCGATCGAACTCGGGTACACTGCTCCCCATGAGCATCATCGACATCCCAGAACTCATTGCGCTCCTCCGCGATACGCAAAACAATACGTGGAATGTCGAGGCCAAAGAAGCCTCTCACCAGATGCCTGAATCAATTGACGAGACTCTCTGTGCCTTCGCCAATATGCCGGATGGCGGCACGCTCATCCTCGGGGTCGCTGAAAATGACGGCGCATTTGATGTCACCGGAGTCTGGGATCCGAAGGCTGTGCAGTCCGCCCTTGCTCCAAAGGCCCGCGAGCGAATCACGCCGCCCCTGCAACTCGGCGCAGTCGAGGCGACCATCGTGGAGGGGAAACCCGTCGTTGCTGCCATTGTTCCTCCCCAGCCCTCAGAGCATCGTCCCTTCCGAGTTGGTAAGTTTGGCAAGGCCTACATTCGTTCCGGCGACGGTGACTACTACTTGTCACCTCAGGAAGAGCTCTTTTTGGTCGGTGAGCGGCAGCAACCACATGCGGATCGCACACCAGTCGAAGGAGCCACGGTTCAACATGATTTGGTAGACGACCTGCTCCAGCAATACCTCAGCGCGAAGAAGCGCGACTCTCGCCGACTACGCGACCTCGATGAGCACACGCTCCACATCCGCACCAACGTTATTGACCCAGACACTGGTTTCGTCACGACTGCTGCACTCTACGCCTTCGGCGAGCAGCCGCAGCAGTTTCTACCCAACCTCGTAGTCAAAGCTCGCGCCATCAATCCTCAGCTCGACACCGCTCAACGGCCCGCCGATCGTCGCGAATTCACGGGACCCGTACCGGACCTCCTTGACTCGGCAATGGAATGGGTCTCTGCGCAGCTACGCGTCGGAGTGACCTTCCGCGATGGCAACGGGATCGATGTACCTGAGCTCCCTCCGGTCGCCATTCGCGAGATCATCGCCAATGCCCTGGTTCACCGCGATCTTTCTGCTGCTAGTTACGGCATGTATACGCAGCTCATCAAGCAGCCCACCAAGCTCATTGTGGAAAGTCCTGGCGGATTGTGGGGCATCACCAAAAATCAACTCGGTTACACCTCCCCTCGCGCCCGTAACGCGATCCTCTATTCCATGTGCGCCTCCCTCACGACGAGCAATGGATACCGCGTTATCGAGGCTCAAGCTACTGGCATTCCTGCAGCTCGGGCCGCCCTTGCGGACGCTTTCCTTCCCGCCCCGCACTTCGATGATCAGATTACGAAGTTCACCGCTATCCTCACGTCTTCGTCGCTCCTCAGCGATACCGACCTCCGTTGGCTTGGGCAACTCCCCGGCACCGATGCCCTCTCCGTGGCTCAAAAGCACGCGCTCATCGCTATGCGTCACGGCGAAGAAATCACCAATAGCATCTATCGAAGCGCCTTCCCCATGGACTCCGTTAATGCCCGTGCCGAACTCCAGCAGCTGGTGCAATACGGGCTTGCCGATGCCACCGGTTCCGGCCGAGGCACCACCTACCGGGCCCCATCCGATGATGACCACACCCCAACCGAAACCGTAGCCGCCAATACCGCTCAGACTGCAGAAACTTCCTTGGCCGACCATGCCAAACGCAGCGCATACCTGTCCGCAGCCGAGAAGGACGAGAGAATCTTAGCAGCGTTACGTGCCGCCGAGCACGGGCTCACGCGCAAAGAACTGGTACAGACAACGGGGCTCAGTCGTGGGCAGCTAAATCCGCGATTGACAGCCTTGAACGAAAACAAAACAATCCAAAGTATTCCAGACGAATCTGATGCCCGCGTTCAGAAATACTTTTTAAATATAGAATATTCCTAACATCGCCGCCGAAATTAATCGGTAGTTCCTCATTCTTCAGCACACAGCGGATCCGCCAAAAAACTCTGTCTTAAGGACACATCACCACTCACCACTTCACCGATCCACTAGGAAGCACTAAAATACCTTTGCTCAAGACCCTTGCCTAAGAGAGCTAGCGCATCATTCCTTTTTTCAAGAAGAGTTAGGATGCGAGTCGCTTCATTCATCTGCGCAACAAATCGTTGACGAATCTCAACAGCTGGCCAGGGTATACGAAAATCGCGAACCAACGAAAGATTCAAGTTGTCTTGGTTTCCGCCTCTCCCCAAAGAACGTAATTGCTCATACGAATTGCGCAATACGTAGAACAGAAAATCGGCATCCACCGCATCTTCGACGCAGATAGCTGCACAAGCTTGGTTCGTTGCCGCTGGCTCAGCTAGCCGGCCCACTTTTCCCGGACCTGACCCCCTTTTTTGGTGGACACCTGATATCCAGCCCGGTTGGGTTGGGAAGAAAGGTAATCTACCACCATGTCCAGGTACTCCGAACAGTTCAAACGTGATGCTGTGGCCCTCTATGAAAACAATGAGGACCTCTCGCTGAACGCAGCATCAGCAGAGCTCGGTATCAACCGTGCCTCGCTGCATGCTTGGGTCAAGAAGTACGGCACCGGCAAACGTGCCCGCATTAAAGCCGTGCATGATAAAGCCCAAGCAGCGACTGATTCTGAACGAATCCGCCAGCTCGAAAAAGAAAACGCGAAGCTGCGCGAAGAACGCGATATCCTGCGCAA
>NZ_KV788352.1:0-1051 GCF_001807215.1 Corynebacterium sp. HMSC05D08
GGGCCGGGGCAGCGGCACTACAGCTACGACAGGTTCCGCCAACTTGTCGCAGCACATGTCGACGCGACCGGGCTTTCAGCACGCATCACACACGCACCAGGACACACCATGCAAGTCGACTGGGCAGGCACCAAGATGCGACTGTTTGACCCAACCGGGAAACCGGGTGCAAAAGTCAGTATCTTTGTCGCCTCTCTTCCATATTCAGGGATGCTGTTTGCCTGAGCGTGTGCTGACCAACGCCAACAGGCCTGGCTTGATGCTCACCGGTGTGCATTCGAATACTTCGGTGGTGTCTGCCAGGTCGTCGTGCCTGATAACGCGTCGACTGCGTCGAACGCAATCAGTACGTCAGATAGAAACCGGAAGGTCAATGACACCTACGAACAGTTCTTGGAGCACTACAACACTGCAGCTCTTCCTGCCCGCCCGCGTCGACCGAAAGATAAAGCGAATGTGGAAGCCGCAGTCAAAATCGTCACACACAAGATCATCCATGCACTCGATGGTCACCAGTGCGTTGATCTTGACGAGCTCAATGGCAAGATTGTCAGCCTTGTCGATGCAATTAACGATGTCACGCCGTTTCGGAGTCAGCAATCAAGCCGCCGGGACCTGTTTGAAACCTATGAGCAGCATCTTCTTGCCGATCTGCCGCAAACACCATGGCAGCACACCGAATGGAAACGCGCGAAAGTCGCACCAGATTTCCACATCATTGTTGCCACGGTGCGCTACTCGGTACCGCATCAACTCGTTGGGCGCACCGTCGATGTGCGTATCACCGGCCAGGTACTGACAGTCTTTGATGCAGGTCAAACCGTTGCAACCCACCGGGTTTCACATACACGCGGGGCCTATGTCACTGACTGCGACCACATTCCCTCAGGCATGGATACCACACGCGGGTTGTGGACGAGTGAGTACTTCTACCGCGAAGCCAGCAAAGTTGGGCCGGCAACACGCAAAGTCATCGAAGAGCTCATCGCAGCAAAAGCAATCCCGGCCCAGGCTTACCAGTCGTGTCGGAACGTGTTGTCGATGGGGAAAC
>NZ_KV788353.1:0-65251 GCF_001807215.1 Corynebacterium sp. HMSC05D08
AAATCTGGAACATGCCAAGAAAATTTGATCAGGATGCGAAGGACCGCGTCGTTCGCTTGGTGGAGGATCGCATCCTGGCGGAGAGAATTTCGACGCAGGAAGCATGCAAGATCGTGGCACCAAAGCTGGGCGTCTCGTGGCACACAGCGAGGCAATGGACGCAGGCCGCTCGACGCGAGGGACGTGTTGTGGAATCAATGCCCGAGGACCTTGCTGCAGAGAACGCACGGTTACGTCGAGAAAATCACCAGCTGCGCGACACCAACGAGTTGTTGAAAGCCGCTTCGGCTTTTTTCGCATCCGAACTCGACTGAGAAACGTTAAGAAATGATCCGGTTCATTGATGAGTATCGGAATCGTTTCTCAGTCGAGTTCATCTGCCAGACGTTAAACACGCATCGCGAAGGCGGTTTTTTAGCTCGCGTGGGTACCGCCAATCCAAGGCCCGGGGCTTAAGCGCCCGCGCTCTTCGCGACGCTGCCCTTGTAGAGCATATTCGCGACGTTCACGCTGAAAATTACAGCGTCTACGGCGTGCGGAAAATGTGGCATGCTCTCCGCCGTGACGGAATTGATATCGGTCGTGAACAAACTGCTCGGTGGATGCGCCTGGCCGGTGTTTCTGGCAAAGGCAAAGGCAGGTCACCTATCACAACCCGTAAGCCTAACGTGCCTGATCTGCGCCCAGACTTGGTAAATCGTGAGTTTCAAGCCTGTGGCCCTAATCGGCTGTGGGTGGCGGACATTACGTATGTGCGCACCAGGAAAGGGTTTGTGTACACAGCTTTTGTCACTGATGTGTACTCCCGGAGGATCCTCAGGTGGGCGTTGTCTGATTCGATGCGTACTGAGGCGTTGCCGCTGCAGGCGCTCAACCAGGCGATCGTGTGCGGCAAGGAACCGGCGGGCCTAATTCATCACTCGGACCACGGGTCGCAGTATGTGAGCATCGTCTACAACGAGCGCCTGGCTGAGCATGGAATTACGGCGTCGACCGGCACTGTTGGTGATTCCTACGACAATGCTCTGGCGGAGAATGTCAACGGCTCCTACAAGAATGAGCTGATTCATAGGCGAACGTGGTCCGATGTCGTCGACGTGGAAATCGCCACGTTCGAGTGGGTGAATTGGTGGAACGAGTCACGGCTCCACCAGAGCCTAGGCTACCGCACGCCGGCTGAAGTCGAAGCCGAATTGTGGGAACACGACCCCAGTCGAGAAATAATGGAAATTAAGGCACAAGCCTAGGAACAAAACCTGGGACACTTCATATTCCACATTTGCCGATTTCTATCAGATAGGTATTACTGCGGCGAAAGGCTACCGACCGCGGTACAAGGCGAATGTTGAAAAGGCCGTGGATATTGCCCAGCAATGGTGCGTAGAATACCTCGACGACCAGTAGTTCTACAGTTTCGACATGCTCAATAAAGCACTCGAGGACCAAAGCGATTTCATCAACGATCGCCGTCCCTACCGCGGGCAGGATATCTCTCGTCGCCAGTTGTTTGAAGACCATGAGCAACAGCTGCTGCGCCCGTTGCCCGACCGGCGGTGGTCGTGGTCGCGGTGGAAGAAGTCCAAGGTCGCAATGAACTACCACATCCGGATCGCCAATCACTGGTATTCAGTGCCGTGGAAGCTAATGGAAACTGGTGCGGCCCAGGACACAGTGGTCCGGGTGCCCCAATCAATACTCTCGACTCTCTCTGCCAAAAGCATGATAAATGCTATGGTTCGCGAGGATACTTCGCTTGCTCATGCGACAGGGAGCTGGTTCAAGGAATTCGTAAAACCGGGGCAAATTCAATGGAGTCGGAGAAAACGCGATGGCCCTTGCTATTGCTACATATTTCAATTCCGCCCCGTGCAATCCATTAGCATAGTGGGTCCCCAACGGTCCAGGAAGGAGAAAGAAATGAACAGGCACAAAAGCAACAAGAGCCTAAAGTTAAGTAAACTTCTCTCAGCTTTACTCTCAACAACTGCGATTGCGTTCCCGTATCTTTTTCCTTCCATTTTTCCGGAAGGGACCATGCCATATTACATCATTACCGTACCCATAGGTGTAGCAGCTGGAGTCCTTGCATACAAAAGCCAATCGTGGTTGCTTGTTGCATTTTCTATTCTTGCCGGATTATCCCCTCTACTGTTCGCTTGGATAATTTGGGTTGTTATCGGGATCATATATTTTGTCACGGACGGTCGCTTCCCCAGCGCTGAATGGCTCTAAAGAATTCAGAGCCGCAGCACACCCTCGGCGAACAAAATATGCCTGAAATTTCCAGATCCCGCGCCCCCTACTGCGGTGCGGGCTTTCCGCAGCTTTAACCGTAAAGGTGTCAAAAGTGAACTGCTCCCCATAATCCGGACTGAAAAATCAGAAACCAGATTGTGGGGAGTTTTCTATGCATCCAGCAGCAAGTTGAGCCAGGCTCAGCGTGAACAAGCAGTGGAACTATTTGAGCAGGGCTATGGCGCTAGAGCGGTCTCTAATCCTCTCGTCTCATACGCTTCGCTAGGTCTATCCTCCCCGGACGCGGCTGCCCTACTTTCGCCCTCATCACCAAGCTCTGGCGAACAGCACATGTCATGTCAGCGCACCTAAGTTTTCCAACGATCATTTCACGGATAGTCGACCTGCGGTTTAGTGGAAGACCATGCCACCGTCGACGATGATGGTCTGGCCGGTGATGTAGTCAGAGTCAGGACCAGCGAGGAATCCGATGATCTTGGCGACGTCCTCGGATTCGGAGAGGCGCCCCAAGGAGATGTCCTTGGTGAACTGCTCCCAGCCCCACTCAGCGGGCTTACCGGCGTTTTCTGCGAGCTCCTCGGCCAGTCCCTTCATGATCAGAGTACGCACGATGCCCGGCGCGATTCGGGCGGCGGCACGCGAGGGGGCATCGGCAGCGCTGACGGCGCATACGGAAGCTCGGATTCGGCGCAGCACACGTAACGTACGCGCAGATGAAGGTCCTCTTTCGAATCCCACAACGCCGCAGCAGGGGCGCCAGTATGATGAGAGAGTGTCTGCTCTCACTTGCTCGGCACGGCTCGCCCAGGCCGCCGCTGCCTCATTCCTTGCCCTCGCGGCGCTCGCCCCGACTACGGCGTCCGCTCAAGAAGTTACACCGCTGCCTGCACTGTCCTCGACAAGCCTCACCGAGGTCATCGACTCCTATGCGGGCGCGTCCATGTTTATCAATATCAATGCTGGCTATCGGGTCATTCATCCCACGAGTCCCGCCGAGGAGCAGCTCATCCGCTGCATGGATTCGGTACCCAGCAGCTCGCGGGACCGCTGGAGCACGGCCGGCATGATGAGCAGTTATGCCGCGGGCTGGTGGTGCATTTTGAGCAACCCGCAGCTCTCTCTAGCGTTAGATAGGCACATCGCTCGCCCCATGAATTAGCAGCGCTTTCGCCGTCAGCGACCTCGTGTCGGCACCCTCCCGTAGCATGTGCGGTGTGAGGACCGAGACACTCAATAACTTCGTAGACCCGCGGGTCGTCCAGCGCGGGGTTGCGCTGGCCACGCAGAATGCCGCGCGCATCGAGTCCATCGAGGCTGCCCGAGGCGAGGGCGCCAAGGTGTCGGGCTATTGCACCGGGTCGCGTGGGGACGAGTACTTCGTCACGGTCGACTACACGCTGGGCACCGACGGGGTGGTCACGGCTTTTAACTCGTGGTGCGCGTGCCCATATGGCGAGCGGTGCAAGCATGCGGTGGCGCTGGCGCTCAAGCACCACCTTGACTATCGCGAGATAGGCAAGCGCGAGCCGTTGGGCGCGTTCGGCGAGTTTGTTGACCACCTTGTGGAACGCACGGACAGCTTCCGCGAAACACGGGAGGTGCTCAGCGAAGTACTGGGGTGGGAACGGCGCCGCCGGCCTGTACGACGCGAGCCGACGTGGCAGGAATTGTTAGAGGAATACCTGCCTGTGGAATCCGCAGAGTCCTCGGCCGCCACGCCAGTCGCGGTGGTCTTCGAGACCGACTTTAACGTTGTGGGGGATCATGCGGTGTTGCGCAACCTCAGCGTCACCGGCGGCCGACCGCGTAAAAACGGACGCGGGTGGGTGAGCTCTGACATGACGCTGGCTAAGCTGCAGAACGGCACCGGTCATCCCGTCGCAGAACGAGACCGCGACCGACTCATTGAAATTCTTTCCGAGGCTGGTTCTTACGACATTCATAGCCAGCCTCAGTCATTGCGGAGTCTCCGCAGTCCCAAGTTCTTTGCGCTTCTCGACGAAGCCCAGGAGCACGGCACCGAGCTCACCACGGCAGACGGAGGGCTCGTCATCCTCCATGAAGAGCCGCTCACCCCAACCGTGTACGTCACCGAGAATGATGAGGGGCTGCGCATGGACGCCGCGATCGTAGAGTCCGGCGACCATCCCCCACTCATTCTGGGATATGAGGCGCGCGGTGCGGCATGGTTCGATGATGACGGGTACCTGAACCTGGGACGCTTCCGGCACCGCGCACCAGCGGAATGGCAGCGCCTACGGGAAGCCCGCCGCCCCATCACGGTGCCGCCGGAGGGCCGCGCCGAATTCGAAGAGAAGTTCCTGCCGCGACTGCGTGCAACCGGGTGGAGCAGTCCGGACGAGTCGTTTGTGCCCACGCCACCGGCACCGCCCGTGGTGCGGGCGTTTGTCACGGCCACGGCCCACCTGTTGCGCGGGGCCGTCGAGTTCCGCTTCGCCTACTCCAACGGGCGCACGTACGCGCTGGGGGACGGAAGCGGACCCGACGCGCAACGGGGAATCGGAAAGCGAGCTGCTGGCGGGCCTGGAAAGCTTCAACCTCACGGACCGCGAGATGATCGGCGCAGAACTCATGGAATTCCTGCATGAGACGCTGCCGCAGCTGGAAGCCGCGGATGTCGATGCACGGTTGTCGCCCGGCGCGCGGGAGCTCCTCGGGCTGGAGACGGCCGAGTCCATCGATCTCCACGCGGGACTCAAGGGCCAGGACAAGGACTGGCTCGACTTGTCGATGGAAGTCCGTGTCGACGGGCAGGGCGTGCCGCTCGCGGAGGTCATCCGAGCGCTGCGTTCGCAGGCGCGCATCCTCATCGTGAACGGGCACTACGCACACCTCGACTCCCCGCAGTTCGATAAGTTCGCGCAGCTCCTCGAGGACGCGCAGGGGCTTTCCGACGCCCGCCGCAACGCCGTCCGCGTGCCGAAGACGCGCGTGGACTGGTGGGAGCAGCTGGGCGAGCTCGACGCGCTCCAGGTCGATGAGCGCGCGTGGCTCGACAAGGTCGTGGCAGCAGCGCACACGGAGCTGCCCTCGTTCGACGTGCCGGCTGCGTTGGACGCGACGCTGCGCCCATACCAGGAAGACGGTTTCCGCTGGCCGGCAAGCCTGCGGCGGCGTGGATTCGGCGGCGTGTTGGCTGACGACATGGGCTTGGGCAAGACCATCCAGATTTTGTCGATGATCCTCGATTCTGGCGCCGGTCCCTGGTTGGTCGTGGCGCCGACGTCCGTAGTTTCCAACTGGAAGGCCGAGGCCGCGAAATTCGCGCCGTCACTGCGGGTGACGGTGGTGGAAGCGACGGTGAAACGACGCCAGGATTCTCTGGCATCTCTGGCGGAGTCTGCGGATGTGCTCGTCACCTCGTATACGCTTCTGCGTCTCGAGGCATCCGAGTACCAGGCATTGGGCGTGGCGGGCGTGGTTCTCGACGAGGCACAGAACGTGAAGAACCCGACATCCAAGATCTACGCAGCGGTGCGCGACCTGCAGGCGCCGGTGCTCTACGCGGTGACGGGTACACCGATTGAGAACTCGCTCAAAGACGCATGGAGCCAATTCTCCCTCGCCGCGCCCGGTTTGTTGGGGAGCTTCCAGCAGTTCCGTGAACGTTTCGAAAAGCCCATCGCAGGCAACGACACAGAGCTGTCCAAGACGCGCATGGCGGAGCTGCGCCGCCGCGTCGAGCCGTTCCTGCTGCGTCGGCGCAAAGCTGACGTCGCGCTCGACCTGCCGCCCATCCAAGAGCAGGTCGTGCCGGTGGAGCTCGCGCCCGCGCATCGCAACCTGTACGACGTGCACCTCGCCCGCGAGCGCCAGCGCGTGCTTCGCCTGCTCACCGAGGATCCCGAGTCCAACCGCGTCGAGGTGCTCGCCGCGCTCACCCGTCTGCGCCAGCTCGCGATTTCGCCGACGCTCGTGGAACCCGAGTCCGGTGCACCCAGCTCCAAGCTCGACGCGATGACGGGGCTCCTGCGCGACATCCTAGCCGAGGAACACCGCGTACTCATCTTCAGTCAGTTCACGAGCTACCTCGCGGAGATTCGTGCCCGCCTCGAGGCCGAGGGAGTTTCCTTCTCCTACCTCGACGGCGGCACGCGCGACCGCGACGCCGCGATCCGCGCGTTCACGGAAGGTAACACGCAGGTCTTCCTCATTAGCTTGAAGGCCGGCGGCGTGGGCCTCAACCTCACGCAGGCGGACTACGTCATCGTCGCTGACCCATGGTGGAATCCGGCAGCGGAGGCCCAGGCCATCGACCGCGCCCACCGCATTGGCCAGACGCAGCCCGTCACGGTCTATCGGCTGGTCTCCGCGAACACCATCGAGGACAAGGTCGTCGCCCTCCAGGACACCAAGCGCGCGCTGTCCAGCGCCTTCCTCGAGCCCACCGGTTCCGCGACCGGCGGGGCAGCGCTCGATGCAGCGGCGATTAGGGACCTGCTGGCCTAACGCAACGGGGCGCCGTCGAGGAAATCAGCGGCATGGAGATGTACTACCTCTCCAGTGTTCAGAGGCATTGCATCGAATGTGAGGAGAATGCAATGGCTGCCAGCGGGCAGGCCACGGAAGGAAGACAGCTCCCGATGCAGCGTCTTATCATCCAAGGCCGTGAGCGCGACCTGCACATAATAGCGTTCCTTATCCCGCGTCACCACGAAGTCGACTTCTCCCTGCGGCGCATTTCCAACTGCAACCGAGAACCCCCGCCGAAGCAGCTCGAGATAGACCATATTTTCCAGATCGTGCCCGGCATTCGACGAGTTCGCTCCAAGTAACACGTCACGCAGTCCTGGGTCGACAAAATAATACTTGGCACCGCCTTTGAGATGTGCTTTCCCACGGACATCAAAGCGGTCACAGCGATAGAGCATGTGCGCATCGACCAAAAGACCGAGGTACCGCTCCACCGTTGGTTGCGTCGTTTTTGCGCCCGCAGATGTCAGGTAATTGGCAATCTTGTGTGCCGACAGCTGCGAGCCCACATTATCGAATACGAATCTCGCGACCCTCATGAAGATGTCAGGATCTTTAATTGCACCTCGCAGTGCAATGTCGCGCGCGAAAATAGAGTCGAAAATGGCGTTGTTGATCTCCCGTCGGATTTTCGGAGATCCTACTTGCGCCGCGGCTGGCAACGTACCGCGCATCCATTCCGCGTAACGAGCCGAAGGCTGAGAAGGAGCTTCCGGAGCGAAAGAGGAGTACTCATGAAGCGAAAGAGGAAACATCTCCAGCTGTATATAACGCCCAGCTAGGTATGTAAGTCCCTCGCCCACGAACATGGAAGCATTCGAACCCGTCACCGTGATGGTGAGATTCTCGTGAAGCCGCAGCGAGTTAATAACCTGTGACCAATCGTCGAGCTCCTGAACCTCATCCACATGAAGATGCGTCGCCCCCGTTGCTGCAATTCGTGCCGTCATTTCCTCGTGAAACCGCTGGGCTTCACGAAGCCCCAGAGTGGAAAAATCCTCAAAGTTGACAGAAACGACCTTTTCAGAACCAACGTGTTGCTTATAAAGCTCCAGTAGAGACGACTTTCCCGAACGTCGCACACCACTTATTACTCTCACCATACCGTTAGTAGCCGGATCCGCGTCCCAATCCACCAATGTCTGCAGGTAGTCCTTGCGGGTGCGAAGTTCATGTGCGCGAGTCATGACTTAAAGTTTAGTTCAGATTTTCACCAATGGCGACAACAATTTAAAGTTAACTTTAGTTTTATTCCAATTCTGGATGGAATTTAAAGTTAACTTTGGTACTGTTGCTGTGCTGCCATTAGGAAAGAACCCCGCCACCGGCTACATTCGTTGCCATGCCTCTTACTTTCTCCCGCGCGGCTGCAGCCTGCGCTACTGTGCTCCTTGCTGCGTCGACCGCCGCCCCGGCGCTCGCGCAGTCCTCGAACTTCGCGCCTTCGGAAGTCCTGTCTGGACTCGCCCCGGGATTTGAGCCTTCGCAATTCCCGCAAGGCTCCTCAACGGTGCTGCCCAAGGTGGACGGTACAAATGTCCCGACCACGGATGGCTCGGGCGCGCGCTTGGTCGAGACCCGACACATCGAAAAGAACGTCTACCAAATCGACATCTACTCGCCGTCGATGGACCGCGTCATCACGAATTACTACTTGAAGCCTTCTGTTGACGGACCGCGCCCGACGGTCTACCTCATGCAGGGCTCCGAGGGCGGCGAGTTCGGCTCCACTTGGTACACCCAGACCAACTATGAGGACTTCTTCGCGGACAAGCCGGTCAACGTTGTCTCCGCCGTCGGTGGCCGGGGCTCCCAGTTCGCGGACTGGCGCCGCACGGACAAGGAATTCGGCATGAACAAGTGGGTGACGTACTACTCGCAGGAGCTTCCCTACGTCATGGAGCATGAGTTCCACGGCGACGGACGCTCCGCCATCGCGGGCTTGTCCATGTCGGGCTCGGCGGCGCTCAACATCGCGGCAAAGTCGAACGGTAAATTCTCCGCCGCTCTGGGTTTCTCGCCGTACCCGGCGCCGTCCTCCGTCATCGGCCGCGCGTTTAACACGGTCATGACCGCGCGCCTGGGCGGAGACCTCGTCAACGCCTTCGGCTGGCCGGATGACCCGGCGTGGGACGACAACGATCCGTCCGCTCACCCGGAGCGCCTGCGCGGCATCAAGGTCTGGGTGACCACCGGCAATGGCACGCCTATGACGAAGGACCCGTACGACCTTGATGACTTCCAGGAGATGCTCGCCGAGACCATTGCGCGCCCCATGACCGACCAGTTCGTGGCCAAGGCCCGCGCCGCCGGCGTGGACATCACCTACGCACGCGAGAACTACGGCTCGCACTCTTATGAGTTCTTCGAGCATCAACTGCCGAAGGCGTGGTCGCAGGCCATCGCCCCGGCACTGGGACTTTAAATCGGGCTTCGCGGAAGTCGAACGATAGACTCGATCCCATGACAAAGAGCAACGTGGAATCCTTTGAACTCGACCACCGCCTAGTCAAGGCCCCGTACGTACGCGTGGCCAAGCGCGAGCGCCTCAGCGACGACGTGGAGATCATCAAGTATGACCTGCGTTTTTGCCAGCCCAACGAGGAGCACCTAGAAATGCCTACGGTGCACTCCATTGAGCACATGATGGCCAACTTTATGCGCGACTACACGGATAAGCTCATCGGCTTCGCACCGATGGGCTGCCAGACCGGCTTCTACGCCATTACGTACAACATGGAGCAAGACGAGTTGCTGCATGCCCTCGAGAACGGTCTCAACGACATCCTCAACGCCACCGAGGTTCCGGCCGCCAACGAGCGCCAGTGCGGCTGGGGCGCCAGCCACTGTCTTGAGGGTGCACAGGCCGCTGCCCGCGAGTACCTCGCGCACAAGGACGAGTGGCTCGAGGTTATGGCTTAACCTTTATCCGCGGGTCTTATCTACGGCTCTTATCCACGAAGCCTTCGTGCAGTTGCGTCAACCGCGCGCCCTGCACGGGCTTTCGGCTTAGTACCTCGTCAATGGCCTCGCACTCCTGCGCGCTCAGCGCAGTGACTGCGAGGTTTTCTTTGATCCGTGCGAGGTTCGTCGAACCGGCAATCGGCACCACGTCCTTGGACAGCAACCAGCCCAGCGCTATCTCGGAGATGTTGCGGCCGGGCACTGCTGCCGCCACCTCCTGCGCCAGCTGCTTGTTGGCCGCGAAGTTCGCAGAGTGCAAACGCGGCGAGGAAGAATCATCATCTGGCTCGCTGCGGCCTGCCAAAAGCCCCTTCGCCAGCGGTGAATAGGCCAAAAACTCCGCGCCCAACTCGCGGGCTAGCGGGATGATTTCTTCTTCTACGTCGCGGCTAAAGATGGAGTATTCATACTCCAGATACTTCACCGGGCAGACCTTGTGCGCGCGACGAATGGTCTCCGGGCTTGCCTCGCACAGCCCGAAAGCGGCCACGTCACCTGCATCGATAAGTTCTTTCACTGTGCCCGCTACTTCCTCAATGGGCACGTCTTGGTCCACGCGATGCTGCATATACACGTCCAAGCGCTCCCGTTTTAGCCGGCGTAACGAACCATGGGCGCTCGCGCGAATAACCTCCGGGCGCGAGTTCAAAGCGCCGGTGGGCTTTCCTCCCTCAATTTCCCATCCGAACTTGGTGAGGACGCGGGCGCGGTTGCCCAGGGCGTCGCCAAGCATTTCTTCGCCCGTGAAGGGCCCCTGGATTTCAGAGGTGTCGAAAAGCTCTACGCCTGCCTCCGCCGCGCCACGCAGGACATCGACCATCTCGGCGCGACGCGGGGAATTGGAATAGGAGTGCGGAGTCATTGAGGTACAGCCAAGCGCGATCATGGACACCACCGTAGCTGCTTCCCTCGTGTGCGTGTACCTCCCTGTGTAAATAGCCCCCTTAAACCGGCCCGATTTCCTGCGCTAAATACACACAGAAGTACGGTGCCGCGGGCACAGCGTTCACCACGGCGCGTTCTCGTAGCGGAAATAGTAATGCCACTTCCACGCTGGCGGCAGAAACTGCCCTCCCCCGCAGGCCACGGCGATAACCTGGTCGACGGCCACCTGCAGATGATGCTCAATCATGCCTGCCGTGAAATGCAGGGGCTTCCACCCGCGCTGCACCGCGTCGTTGAGCTTCTGGCGGTCCAGCTCAAAACGCTGGATGCGCTCACCTTTGTGATACTCGTAGCCGTCGATCTCGATCGCGACCTTCTCCTTTGCCAGCACGATGTCCCAGTAATAAGGGCCGATGCGTTGGTTGTTGGTCACGGTGAGGCAGGCATCGGCAAGGGCTTGGGTGAGAAGACGCTCGTATTTGCTATCACTGCCGATGACGCTACGCTGCATAATCCGCCGCGTGCGCGCGGGAAAGCGCTGGAAATCCTCCCTAAAAAAGGCCAACCTTTGGTGGCCATCCTTGCCGTTGCAGAAACGCTCCAAGAACTCGATGGCTTTGTCTTCTTCCACAATCTCCAGCGCTTGCAGCGGATTGCATGCGTTTAGGCCGTTGACCATATATGGGCCCTTGGGTGTGGCGCGCCGCGTGGTGAAATACTCACAGGTACGAGCGTGACGTGCCGCCATGAGCTGCAGCGGAAACTCCAGCTTGCGCTCGGCATAAGCGGCCATGGCCGAGCCTCCATCCAGAACGGTGCCGGGATAGCGCTCGTTCAGAATCCCCGCGAGTTCGCGCGGGGTGGGTTGGCGCGGCAACGTCAGGCCCGGCGTGATGCGCACGGCTTTGCCCTTCGCCACGAGGCGATCGATAGTGCGCGAGTGTTTCCCCCGAATTGGTTGCAGCATCCTCTACTTCCCCCAAGTGTGCGTGCTCCCCCAAGCATGCGGATACCTCTCAATGTAAATAGGCCCGTCAATTCGCGCAATTGGGAGGCCTATTTACACACAGCGGTACGTTCTAGATGGATACCCCAATCCAGACCGGCTCCGGCACGAGCTCCACGCCGAAGCGCTTGGCGACGCCCGCGCGAATCTCGCGCGCCAACGCCACCACATCGGCAGCCGTCGCGGTCCCGCGGTTGGTCAGCGCGAGGGTGTGCTTCGTGGACAAGGTAGCCGGACCAGCACCTGGGTAGCCCTTTGCGAACCCGGCGCGCTCGATGAGCCAGGCGGCCGAGAGCTTTATTTCCTCGCCGTCCGAGCCTGCGTGGACTGCGTGGCGCGGCATGCGGTCTGCGTCCTCGGCGCCGCGTTCAGTGCGCACGATCTCCTGGATTCTATCGGCAACCGCAGAGTCCACGATGGGGTTGGTGAAGAAGGAGCCGGCGGACCAGGTGTCGTGGTCGGCGTCGTCAAGCACCATGCCCTTGGACCGACGCAGCGAAAGGACCTGCTCGCGGACCTCAGCCGCGGGCCGGCGCTCGCCTGGGGTCTGCGTGAGCTGGCCAAAGCGCAACGGCTTGGACAGGCCATCGGTGGTCAGCTGCAGCTCGATGGCCAGCACCACGCCGCGGCCGGTGAACTTCAGGTTGGAGTAGCGATACGCCAGCTCCAGCGCCGCGGCGGGCACCCAGGAGGCCTCGCCGGTCGCGCGATCGTAGAGGTAGACCTGCGTGAGGACGTCGGAGATCTCGGCGCCATACGCGCCCACGTTCTGGACCGGAACGGCACCGGCGTCGCCCGGAATGCCGGACAGGCACTCGATGCCGCCCAGGCCGCATTCCACGGTCATCGAAACGACGTCGTCCCAAGTAGCGCCTGCATCCGCGCGGACCAAACCGCTGGCCACGGAGACGTCGATATCGTCGAAGTCGAGGCGCACCACAACCTGCTCAAGCTCGCCCTCTGCGACCACGAGGTTTGAGCCGCCCCCGACAACGAGGTACGGGACTTCCTCGAGCACGCGCAGCGCCGCCACTGCAGCCTCCGCGGTCTCGCAGTGCACCGTGGCCCGCGGCGAGCCGCCAATGCGCAGGGTGGTCAGGTCCTTGAAAGTGGTCTCATGTTCCACCGTCACGCCCGTGATCTCTTGCAGCTTCTGGATCATAAATTCGTCAAGCACGTCTACCAAGGTAGTCTGTAAAGCATGTCAACCCGTAGCGAAAACACCGTAACGATCAATCAGCCCATCGAAAAGGTTCACCAGGCGTTGCTCACGCAGGGTTACTGGGAGCACATTGTTGCTAACCTTTCTCCGGATCCGGGCCAGGTTCACGACTTCACCAACAACGTAGCCATCCTCTTCGAGGTGCTGCCAACCACCCTGCTGCCTGAGGCTGTCCGCGCCATGGTTTCCCAGGACCTCAAGGTCAAGCGCGTCGTCACCATCGGTGACCTCAACGGCAACGCTGCCGACGTCAAGTACACCGCTGACGTCAAGGGCACCCCTGTTGACTTCGGCGGCGACATCGCCCTGACCGGCGAGGGTGATACCACCACCCTGTCCTACGTCAACGAGATCTCCGTGAAGATCCCGATGATGGGCGCTGCCATCGAGCCGAAGGTTGCCGATGCCCTAGGTGAGCTCTTCAATAACGAGGGCAAGCTGACCGAGCAGTGGATCGCTGACAACCTCTAAACGCTACTTTTAACAGAAATGGCCGATCACGCACATAACCTGCGCGCAAGCGCGAGTGCGGGTCGGCCTTTCGGCGTTATTACCCGCGGCACCACCAATCAAAACAGGCTTCGTCGCTGCGACAGGTGGGTCGCGGCGCACCCCGCCATCACGACTTTGCTGCGGTCCGTGGAGGAGCCGCTGGCTCTCGACGTCGGCTATGGCGCGTCCCATTTCACCACCGTGGAGTGGGCGGGCTGGCTGCGCCGGGTGAATCCGCGCGTGCAGGTGACCGGCCTGGAGATTGCGCCGGAGCGCGTGCTACCGCCGCGCGACGGCGTGACGTTCGAGCTGGGTGGATTCGAACTGGCGGGCTATCGTCCGCAGCTCGTTCGCGCGTTCAACGTGTTGCGCCAGTACGACGTCGCCCAGGTTCCGGAAGCCTGGCACGAGGTTACCTCGCGCTTGGCCCCGGGCGGATTCTTCATCGAGGGCACCTGCGATGAGCTGGGTCGGCTTTCTACCTGGATTCTGTTAAACGCGGACGGGCCGCAGTCTCTGACGCTCTCGTGGGACCCGTTTGCTGTGGAGAAGCCTTCGGATTTGGCCGAGCGCCTGCCCAAGGCGCTCATCCACCGCAATGTGCCAGGCGAGCCCATCCACGACCTTCTCAAGGAGGCTGACCGCGCCTGGGAGTACTCGGCGGGCTGGGCGCCGCATGGACCACGCGTGCGATGGCGCATGGCGCACCAATCGCTTATCGACGCCGGGCTTCCCCTCCACCCGATCCGGCGCCGACTTCGCGACAATGTTTTGAGCGTTGACTGGGAAGTCGTTGCGCCGAAGCTGTGAAGGCCCCACCCGCATTGGCCATCTGCCGCCACATGAGTAACACTAGTAGGCATGGCTAAAAAGAAGACTTCACTAGCATGGAAAATTCTCATCGGGGTGCTCGTCACATTCCTCATTCTCGTGTTGGTGGCGGAATTCGGCATGCGCTGGTTCATAAGAAACCAGATGAAAGACCAATTCGTGCAGGCAGCCAAGGACGAAGGCGTTGAGACTCAGGAGGAGCCGGACGTTAGCTTCGGCGCTACCCCGCTGTTGATTGGCATGCTGGGCGGCAAGCTTTCTGAGATGAACATGACCACGCCGTCCACGCTGAAGATCGAGGGCACCGAGATCAAGGGCCAGCCGGCCACCGATATCCACATCGAGGACATGACGCTCTCTGATGACCCGGTAGCCGGCTCGTTGCGTGCTTCGACCAAGGTTCCGGACGATTTCCTGCTGGCCACCTTCCAGAAGGCCATCGCGGAGAAGTCAGGTAGCGATCAGATAGCGAACCTAGCGGTCTCTGACATCACGGCTAACGACGCTGATAACGTCCTCAACGTCGAGTTCGCTAATGGCTTGGCTAACCTGGCGCTGGAGCCTGTCGCACGCGACGGCGGCCTGTCCATCAAGGCAAAGAACGCTTCCCTGCTCGGCTTTGAGTTGCCGCAGGAGGCTACCGGGGCCATCTCCTCCGCCTTGCAGGAGGGCATGAAGGACCAGTTCATTGGCGAGGGGCTTAGCGTCGAAGCAGTTGACGTGGCAGACGGCGAGCTGGAAATGACCATCGTGGGCAAGGACGTTCCGATGAGCAAGCTGGGCGCTGTGACCGCGGGCGGCCAGAGCGCCCCTGCGCAGGGATAGCGAATCCGCGGCCTAAACGGTAGTCCACACGAGAGCCGGCCTAAGCGGTAGGCCACACGAGAGCCGGCTGTGCGGTAGGCCACACGAGAGCCGGCAGTACACCTGCCGGCTCTCGTGCTATCTGGGTTTCGGCTTCAGCGAGGTGTTCCTGCGTGGCATAGATAAGCTTGTCAAAGCCCGCCTGGGCTGCCGCGCGTGCCGCGGCGGCCGCATGCTCGCTAGATGGGACGATGAGCCCCAATGCGACTGGCTGAGGGCAGGCCTCGCGCACGGTGATGAGATCGGTGAGGAGGGCGGTGGCGTCGCCAAGCAATGCATCAACTGCAACCCAAACCTCCGCCGCACCGGATTGCACCGCAAGGCGCGCCTCGGAGGCCTTGATGAGGCTGTGGTGGCGGCCGGTGGGATAGCCCGCCACGGTGGCTACGTGCGGCGCCTGTGCAGCGGCGAGCACGTGCGTGGGCGAGACGAGGAGGGCGCTGTCATTCTGCGCCGCTTCGCGTACATCTGCGATTGTTGCTTCAAGCAGGTTGCGCATTTTTAATAGCTGTAGTCGCCGTTGATGATGGCCTTGAGCTGGGGGCGGACATCAAACCAGTACACGCCGGTGACCACGGCGCCGATCCACTCGATGAACGGCAAGTGCAGGTTCATCGCCACTGCGGAGCCCACCAGCAGGCCCACCCACGTCCACTTGCCCTGGCGGTCTCCGGCACGGAATGCGTCTTCGCGGGTCGTGGCGGCCACGACGGCGCCCACGATCGCGAAGATTGAAACGGCCATGAAGATCCAGTGCTCCATGTTTGCGAGAATATAATATGCAGTGTTCATACGTTAGAACAGTCTAGCTGGCGGAACCGAAGGGGTTGGAATTGTCGTCGTCGACGACCTCACCTTCGACGATGTTTTCATCCAGCGGAGCCTGCGGCGCAGTCTCGGCGGCCTTCTTTGGGGTGGCGCGCTTTTCCTTCGCATTGGAGATAGCCTCGGCCACGCCCTCGCGGCCTTCTTCAAAGGCGGCGGTGACGTCCTGACGGGCGCGCGCGAAGGACTCGGATTCGAAGGTCTCAGTTGCGGCGCTAACGACGGTCTCGCCCAGTTCGCGGACGGTTTCGGTCAACTTATCGATGAAGGGCTTCTCCCCCTCTGCGGAGCTTGGCTCGTCGGCTGCGCGGGCGACGCGCTCGGCCTTCGCCTGCTGCGCCTGCTGCTGGCGCTCCTCCTTGAACCGGTTGCCAAAGTTCTTTGCCACCTCAGCGCTGGAGGCACCGGCGGTTTTCAGTGAGTCGAGAAATGAGTTATCCATGGAGTTCTCCTTCTAAGGCCCTTAGGCTCCAAAAACTAGATGGTTGACGGTATAGATAACCAATCCTGCCAGTGTTCCCACAACCGTGCCATTGAGGCGGATGAATTGCAGGTCTTTTCCTACCAAAAGCTCAATGTTTTCGGAGGCTTCCGTGGCGTCCCAGCGCTTGATGGTCTCCGGGATGATGCTGATGATGTCGCCGGCGAAGTTCTCGGCGGCCCAGCGCGCGGCCTTGTCCACGATGTCATTGGCCTGCTGCAAAAACTTCGGGTCCGTTTGCACGCGCGTGCCGAAACGCTGGGCTTCGGTGGCGATCTTCGTGCGCAAGAAGGACTCGGGATCCGCAGCCTGCTTGGCGACGCCGCTCCTAAAGGCCTCCCACGCCGCCCCCGGCATGGCTTGGATCTGCTCGGAGCTCATCATCTCTTGCTTGATGCCTTCGACACGAGCGACCATCTCGGGATCGTCTTGGAGCTTCTGCGCGAACAGAGTGAGGTTGCGGCGGATAGCTTGGCGCACATCGTGGTTCTTGTCGTACTTGACCTCGGAGGCCCACTCGACGATGGCCACATAGACCTTGTCGCCTGCCATGCCGCGGGCAAAACGAGGCAGCCAGGCGGGCATCTTTTCATCGACGAGCTCGATGACGGCATCCTCCATGGTCAGTACTTTGCCATGGGCCCAGTCGATGAGGTCGTCGACAAGCGGCTCTGCTTTGCCATCGGCGATGTAGCCCTCGAGCAAACGCCCGACCGGCGGACCCCATTCGGGCTCCATCATGCGGTCGAGGATCTGGGTGCGGATGAGTTCCTCGGCCTCGGCGTGGTCAAAGCTGTTGACGGCGCGGGAGGCCATGTCTGCGGCCTTGTGCGCGGCGAGCTCCGCGTTGCGCGGCTGGGCCAGCCAGGCGCCGGCCTTCTCGGGGATGTTGTTCTCCGAGATCTTCGCCGAGAGCGCATCCGGGGTGAGGAACTGTTCCTCTACGAAGGTGCTCAGTGCCTCGCCTACCTGGTCCTTCTTCCTGGGGATCAGCGCGGTGTGCGGGATCGGGATGCCCATGGGGTGGCGGAAGATGGCGGTAACCGCGAACCAGTCCGCGAGGCCGCCGACCATGCCAGCCTCGGCGCCCGCGCGCACATAGCCCACCCACGTCGGGGCGTCGGGGTTGTGGTGCTGCCACCAGGAGCACGCGAAGAAGATGACTGCGGCGAGGATGAGCAGGCCGGTGACGCCCCACTGGTACTTGCGCAGGGTGCGGCGGCGCTCGGCGACGTCGGCTGGGTTGGGGCCTGGGACGGCGATGGTCATTGGTACTCCTTGGTCGAACCTAAAGACTAACCCTGTTATGTCCCTAGAGACTAACGAAGCCCCCGCGCCACGAGGGCTGCGGGGGCGTCCGATGCACAGAAACTAGTTGATACGACCGGTCTCAGAACGATACTGACGGTAGTAACGACGACCGTAGTGGATGAGACCAACGCAAGCGACAGCAATGACGACGAGCAAGGCAGCACCGACGATGATGGAAATCTGGGAGCTCTCCTGGCCCACGCCGTACTGGAAGGCACCAACGCCGAGGCCCCAAATCAGGGTGCCGGCTGCCGGCAGTAGAGAAAGGATCAGGCCCATGCCGACCCAGGTGGAGGTTCGCAGCAAAGAAGAGTGCGGTGCGCCGAAGGATACTGGGTCGTATCCCTCAATGTAAGAGTCCTGGATCTTGCCGGAGAACTCCGGGTAGGTCTCACTTGCGTGATCAGCAACTGCATGGGTGTTGTCGCTCATGGCTGAAACTTTCTCTCGTTCCTGTTATTCCTGTGAATGACTATATCTTAGTCGTCCTTGCCGCGGAAAGCAGCACGTGCACGTTCGCGGGTAACCGCGGACACGGCGGTCAGTGGGACGCCTGCCGGGCAGACGTCAGCGCACTCACCGTAAAGGGAGCAGTGACCGAAGCTCTGCTCAAGGTCGTCGACCATGTTGCGGGCGCGGCGGCCACGCTCTTCCTTGCCCAGCGGCATGAGGGAGAGGTGAACCAGCTTGGCGCCCGTGAACAGGTGTGCTGCACCGTTCGGGCAAGATGCCACGCAGGCACCACAGCCGATGCAGGCAGCGTGGTCGAGGGAGTACTCAGCGGTCTCGTGGTTGAGGTGCAGAGTATCTGCGTCCGGTGCGGTACCGGCGTCCATGGATACGTAGCCACCCTGCTCCATGACGTGGTCCAGCTTGGCGCGGTCCACGATCATGTCCTTGATGACGGGGTATGCAGCGGAACGGAATGGCTCCAGCTTGATGGTGTCGCCATCCTTGAACTGGAACAGGCGCTGCTGGCAGGCCGGGGTGTTCTGGCCAGGGCCGTGCGGACGGCCGTTAACCAGCAGGCCACAGGTACCACAGATGCCCTCACGGCAGTCAGAGGCAAATGCGAAAGGCTCGTTGCCAGCCTCGATCAGACCATCATTGACGTGGTCCAGCAGCTCCAGGATGGACATCTGCTCGGCGGCGTCAGCGACCTGAATGGTCTCGAACTTGCCTTCTTGCGTCGGTCCGGCTTGACGCCAGATCTCAAGTGTCAGTTTCATTACTTGTAGTTCCTTGTCATCAGCGGGATCGAATCAAAGTACAGAGGCTCTGCGTGGCGGATAAACTCGCCAGCGTTTGCACCCGGCTCCCAGGCGGAAACGAAGCACCAGTTCTCATCATCACGCTCAGCCTCGCCATCCTCAGAGAGGTGGTCGTCGCGGAAGTGCGCACCACAGGACTCATCGCGGTCCAGAGCGTCAACACACATGAGCTCGCCCAGGTCGATGTAGTCAGCAACGCGCAGACCGTACTCGAGAACCTGGTTCATGTCATTTGCATTGCCGGTGATGCGGACGTTTGCCCAGAACTCCTCACGCAGAGCGCGGACCTTGTCGATAGCAACTTTAAGGTCCTCGACGTTACGGGAAACGCCGCAGCCCCAGTACAGAATCTCGCCAAGCTGGCGGTGGTAGTAAGCCGGGCCGTGCGGGTTCTCGCCGCGAACGCTCATGAGGCGGTCGATGCGGGACTGCGCGCGCTCAACAGCCTGTGCTGCCTCTGCGGAATCCTCAGCCAGCTTGGCCTCACCGAGGTGGTGAGCCAAGTAGTTCGGGATGGTGAACGGCAGGGTGAACCAGCCGTCGACGGATGCGGACAGCAGGGAGTTAGCGCCCAGGCGGTTCGCACCGTGGTAGGTCCAAGAGCACTCACCGGCGGCGAACAGGCCGTCGATAGCGGTCATCTCGTTGAAGTCGGTCCACAGGCCACCCATGGTGAAGTGGCAGGTCGGTGCGATACGCATCGGGGTCTCGTATGCGGATTCGCCGATTGCCTCTTCATACATCTCGATGAGGTTGGAGTAACGCTCACGGATCTTGTCCTTGCCGAGGCGCTGGATAGCGTCACGGAAGTCCAGGTAAACGGAGTTGTGCAGCGGTCCGACGCCGAGGCCCTTGTTGATCTGCTGAGAGATCGCACGGGAAGCAACGTCACGCGGAACCAGGTTGCCGAAGGCCGGGTAGCGACGCTCCAGGAAGTAGTCGCGCTCCTCTTCCGGAATGTCGTTGGCGGGGCGGTCGTCGCCTTCCTTGATCGGGGACCAGATGCGGCCGTCGTTACGCAGGGACTCAGACATCAGAATGGTCTTGGACTGCCACTCGGAGTTGACCGGAAGACCCGTCGGGTGGAACTGGATGAATGCCGGGGAAGCAAGGTATGCGCCCTGCTCGTAGGCACGCATCATGGCACCAGCGTTGGAGTTCTTGGCCAGCGTAGACATGTGGTAGACGTTGCCGTAACCGCCGGTACCGAGGATAACTGCGTGGCCGGTGAAGGCCTTCAGCTCGCCGGTGATGAGGTTACGGGTGACGATGCCACCTGCGCGCTTCACACCATTGTCGTTGTAGGTGATGATGTCCTGCATGTCGTGGTGAGCAAAGAGCTCCACGTTGCCCAGACCGATCTGGCGGTACAGCGCCGAGGTGGTGGACAGCTGCAGCTGCTGACCTGTTTGACCACGGGTGTAGTAGGTACGAGAGACCTGCACACCACCGAAGGAGCGGGTAGCCAGGGTGCCGCCGTACTCACGGGCGAACGGCGCACCAATGGCGTTCATGTGGTCGATAACACGGACGGACTCGTAAGCTAGGCGCCAGCAGTCGGACTCGCGGCAACGGTAGTCGCCGCCCTTCACGGTGTCCTTGGTGTGGCGGTAAGCGGAGTCGTTGTCAACCTTCTTATGACGGGAAGAGTTAACACCACCCTGTGCAGCAATGGAGTGCGCACGACGTGGGGAGTCATGGTAGGTGAAGACCTTGACGTTGTAGCCCAGCTCGCCGAGGGCGGCAGCTGCAGAACCGGCCGCCAGACCGGTACCAACAACGACGATCTCGAACTTGCGGCGGTTCAGCGGGGAGACCAGCTCCATGTGGTCTTTCTGGTAGCTCCACATGTCCTTCATTGGGACGCCGTGTGGCTCGTGGGACTCCAGAATTCGGCCAGCGGTGACGCCAGGAACAATCGACGTCGGGTGCGAGAACGTTGGGTGCTCGCGCTTGAGTTCAGTGTTAGACATATTCAAAAGCTCCTTTAGCTGACCCAACCCAGGGCGATGGACAGCGGCATAACGATGTTTGCGATGCAAACGACTGCCGGAATGACATAGGCTAGGATCACGAAGACCTGACGCCACTTTGCACCGGTGATACCCAGGTCAGAAGCAGCCAGACGGATGCCGTGGGTCAGGTGCAGGAACAGGCAGCACATTGCCAGCACGTAGAAGATGGTGACAGGCCAGCGGCTGAAGGTGGCAATCATGTTTGCCTTAACCTCACCGTGGACGAATGCCTCAGGGGCAATCGGCTGCACACCCATCGTCAGATCCAGCAGGTGGAAGATGATGAACAGCAGCAGGACGGCACCGGTGACCAGCATGGTCTTGGTGGCAAAGGAATCCAGGCCACCCATGAGGTTGGTGCGCTTGAACTTACCGCGGGACTGCTTAGAACGGGCTGTCAGGGCAAATGCGCCATAGATGTGAGCGATAACGCAGGCGAGAAGGACGATGCGGATAATCCACAGCATGTGGCCATGCGGAATCAGCGGCTCGCCGAGTCCACGCAGGAATTCGCCGTAGATGTCCAGCGCCTCATCGCCGTCGTGAGCCGGCAAGTAAAGCTTCAGGTTGCCGGCCATGTGGCCAACAACGAAGAGCGCAAAGAACAGGCCCGTAACGGCCATGGTGAGCTTCAGTGCCCAGGTGGGAACGGAAGGCTTGGTACGAATTGCTTCATTAGTGATACGGCCGTGAGCGAGAGCTTCACGGTCAGGATTTTTTACAGACATGACACCTCCATAGTCGCTTTTACCTTACGCAGCCTTGTTCGCTGGCAACTAGTCAATTTGGGCCTTCTTTAGCCCGCCAAAGTGCCACTAAGCATTCCGTAGAAATTTCTTTAGGTAAGGATCGCCTAAAAACTAACTTTCGAAAAGCCGTTTACCTTGCATGCTGCCCTTTACGCAATACGGACGTTGCGAAATTCCCAGCAATTTATGAGGTTGATCACAGGCGACGATTCAAGTGACAGGGTTACCCCTTTAGGTGTCAAACTTTCGCAGGAGTCACACCACCCACACCCCACGCAAAATACCCCCAGTCGCAGGGTCGTTAAGAAGCTTCACACAAACTTTGCAAAAATCCTGTTACGACCGGGCCTGCGCCGGTAACCTTTCTCACATGAGCAAGACATACGTGGGTTCGCGCCTTCGCCAACTGCGGCGCGAAAGGGACCTTAGCCAAGCTTCCCTAGCAGCTACGCTAGGCCTTTCGGCCAGCTACGTGAATCAAATCGAACACGATGTTCGCCCATTAACGGTACCTGTCTTACTCCGAATAACGGAAGTCTTCGGTGTCGACGCCACGTTCTTCTCACGCGACGACGATTCACGCCTCCTCGCGGAAATCCAAGACGTAATTCAAGACAAGGAGCTCTGCCCCTCCCCCGTTGAGCTCCAGGAGCTCTCTGAATTGGTCTATAACCACCCCACGGTGGCACGAACCCTCGTGGACATCCACCGTCGCTATCGCAATGTGCGCGACAAGCTCTCACTGGCTACCGATAGCCGGCGCACTGCTGGCACCCAAGCCTTATCCATGCCGCACGACGAAGTCCGCGACTTCTTCTACGCTCGCCAGAACTATCTTGACGAGCTTGATCTACACGCCGAGGCCCTTGCCTCCAAGCTCAACGTTTCCCAGTTCCGCATCCGTGACACAGAGGCCGCCCTAGCCGTGCGCCTCACCGAAAAGCACGGGGTGGAGATCCTCACCACACCCCAAATGGACGGAACGCTGCACCGCTTTGATTCCGAAGAGGGAACGTTCCGTCTCGCCAGCCGCCTTACTGAAGGCCAGCGCGCATTCCGTATGGCGGCGGAGCTAGGGTTCCTAGAAGCCGGCTCGCTTATCGACGCCCTCGTCGACGAAGAGCCCTTCACCTCAGAGGCCTCACGTAACTTGGCTAAGCGCGGCATCGCCAGCTACTTCGCAGCGGCCACCATCCTGCCATACACGACTATTCACGCAGAGGCCGAGCAATCTGGATACGACCTTGAGTACTTGTGCCAGGTCTTCGGCGTGGGCTACGAGACGGTTGCGTCTCGTCTTTCAACCCTCCAGCGCCCAAACAAGCGAGGCATTCCTTTTACTTTTGTGCGCGTTGACCGTGCAGGAAACATGTCCAAGCGCCAATCAGCCACGGGCGTTCACTTTTCCAACTCTGGCGGCACCTGCCCGTTGTGGAATATTTACGAGACCTTCTCTAAACCCGGCGTAATCTCCCGCCAAGTGGCCCAAATGCCCGATGGCCGTAATTACTTGTGGATCTCTCGTTCGGTGCAGCATCACCAGGGCCGCTATGGCGATACGAATAAGCTCTTCGCTATTGGCTTAGGATGCGAAGCTCGCCACGCAGACCGCACGGTGTACGCCGAGGGGCTTGATTTAGGCGACCTCTCTGCAGCAACACCAATTGGCAATGGCTGCCGAACCTGCCCGCGTGCGAACTGCGCACAGCGCGCTTTCCCTGCTATCAACGAGACGCTAAATATCGACGCCCACCGCTCTTCCGTAGCCCCCTACTAAGCACGCGACATCCCGGGCTTGCGGCGCCGCGCTTCGCTGCCGGAACGCAAATACCCAGCCCTGAAAGACAAGACCTCGTGGTCGTACAAGCATCCCGTTTGTTCTCGCGGGATCGCCACCAGCAGGTCTGTGTTTCCAGGGCTGGGTATTTGCCAGAAGATGCAGAAAAGGCCCCCTCGCGGGGGCCTTAACGCAAAAAGCGCTTAGAGGTTAATCATGTGGCCGCCGATGCCCTCGGCAGCTTCCTTCATGGCCTCAGAAAGCGTCGGGTGGGTGTGGATGTTGCGTCCGATTTCCTCTGCGGTGAGGTCGAAACGCTGTGCCAGCGTGAGCTCCGGCAGGAGCTCGGAGACGTTGGAACCAACCATGTGGCCACCGATGAGTTCGCCGTACTCGCCATCAGCGATGAGCTTGACGAAGCCGGCGGTCTCGTTGAGACCAGCAGCCTTACCGTTTGCGGAGAACGGGAAGGTAGCGACCTTGATCTCGCGGTCAGCAAACTTCTCCCGTGCCTGCTCCTCGGTGTAGCCGAAGGAAGCAACCTGCGGGTTGCAGAAGGTAGCACGTGGCATGTTCATGTAGTCACCCAGCAGCTGGGTCTCAGCGCCCGCGATGACCTCAGCGGCAACAACGCCCTGTGCCTCAGCCACGTGTGCGAGCTGCAGCTTCGCGGTGACGTCGCCAATAGCGTAGATGCCCGGAACGTTGGTGCGCATGTAGTCGTCGATCGCGATTGCACCGCGCTCGGTGAGCTCAACACCGGTGTTCTCCAAGCCGAAGCCCTCCACGCGAGGTGCGAAACCGATGGAGACCATGCAGCGGTCAACGGTCAGGGTGTCGGTCTTGGAGCCGTCCTTGGACTCGACCTCAACGGTGACGTTGTCACCGTTGTCCTTGATGGAGGTGGTCTTGAAGCCGGTCAGCAGCTTCACACCAAGCTTCTTGTACTGCTTAGCAATCTCCTTGGAGACGTCCTTGTCCTCGTTCGGCAGAACGCGGTCCATGAACTCGACGATGGTGACGTCCACGCCGTAGTTAGCCAGGACGTATGCGAACTCCATGCCGATTGCGCCGGCACCCACGATGACCATGGACTTCGGAGCCTCGTCCTTCAGGATCTGCTCCTCAAAGGAAACGATGTTGCCGCCGATTTCGACGCCCGGGAGGGACCGAACGACGGAGCCGGTTGCGATGATGCAGTTGTCGAAGGTGACGGTCTTACCCTTGTCATCACCCTCTGTGATTTCAATGGTCTTTGCGTCCTTGAAGGAGCCAAGGCCGTTGATCTCGGTGATCTTGTTCTTCTTCATCAGGTAGTGGACACCTTTGACGATGCCCTCAGAGACCTTGCGGGAGCGCTTGTGAGCAACACCGAAGTCGAAGGAGACATCACCAGAAATGCCGAAAGCCTTAGCCTCATGGTTGAAGGTGTATGCAACCTCGGCGTTCTTCAACAACGCCTTGGACGGGATGCAGCCAACGTTGAGGCAGACGCCTCCCCAGTACTGCTTCTCAATGACAGCAACCTTCTTACCGAGCTGGGCTGCGCGGATGGCGGACACGTAGCCGCCGGGGCCCGCGCCGAGTACTACAACGTCATAATGTTCATTAGTCACGCATATAAGAATACGTAACTTCGTGCGCTGTGTCTCTCTCCCCCCGCGATTGTGTGCATGGGCGAGAGATGGGGACGTCGGCAAGCATGTGCTCCCCACCAACGATGAGCAAAAAAGAACCCGCCTCCGGACCTATATATAGGCACCGTGGCGGGGGCAGCGTTGGCTAATTTAGAACAGCCCCATGGCCAATGCCGCGTTGGAGGACATGGAGGAACCAGCGTGGATCCAGCCACCGAGGATGTTGTTGATCATGACGAGAAGGGTATCAAAAGCGTTCATTGAGCTTCACTTTCTATTGTTTCTGGCTGATTTAGGTGCAGGCCACACGCCCAAGGGGTGGGCCGCAGACCGGGTTGCACATATATTAACGGGCTTTCATGCGACGTCGTTACGTGCCACATGGTTTCCGACGCAGAAGATTATGACACAAAAACCACCCCCACACCACTGCTAACTTCAATAACTTCACGAGAGTCCTATGATCATTGCCCACTATCATCGACAGGCAAACCCCGAAAGTCACTACAAGACACTGCCACCTAGCAATTTGTGCAGCTTAGCCAGCCTTGACCGACACGCTACACAAAAGGCATTCCCCCAAGCCGCCGTTTTGAAACAGTAAAATTCATCGGAAATTGTTAACGAATACGAAGCGGTCGCCGATATCCCAGTTACCGAATGGCTTACTGAACTGAGATTGTTTACCCCTACTGGCTCCGCACGGTAGACCAGACAGCATGAACACAGTAAGCTCTCCTTGTCACTCTTCAGATGTTGGAAAGAAGCCAATGAAGCGAATTAGCACTATCATCGCAGCAGCAGCCATCGCTGCTGGCACTCTCACTGCACCTGCCGCAGGTGCTGCAACCCTCACCCCACAGCAGGTAGCTGGCGAGACCACCCTCTCGGAGGTCTCCGATCTGCAGGTCACCCCAGAGGTAGAAGCAACCAAGTGGTTCCAGAAGTACAAGGACGATGCACGCGTCCTGAAGCTCCAGGCCACCTCCCCTGCTATGAACGGCCGCGTTGTTCCTTTGGCAGTGATCCGTGCGAAGGACGCTAACCGCCCAACCATCTACCTGCTCAATGGTGCAGGTTCCGCTGAGCAGGATTCTGACTGGCTAAACCTGTCCCAGGCCGTTGACTTCTACTCCCAGAAGAACGTCAACGTCGTCGTTCCGCAGGCCGGCGCTTTCTCCTACTACACCGACTGGGAGCAGGAGCCGAACGGCAGCTACCTCTCCGGCCCGCAGAAGTGGGAGACCTTCCTGACCAAGGAGCTGCCGACCGCCCTCGAGGGCCGCCTGCAGGCTTCCAACAAGCGTGCCGTTGCGGGTATGTCCATGTCCGCAACCTCCTCCCTCCTCTTCGCTCAGCACAACCAGGGCTTCTACGATGCAGTAGGCTCCTTCGCTGGCTGTGCCGCTACCTCCACCCCGCTGGAGCACCAGTTCCTGCGCCTAACCGTTAACCGTGGCGGCGCTGAGCCGGAGCAGATGTGGGGCCAAATGGGCTCCGAGAACAACCGTCACAACGATGCCCTGCTCAACTCCGAGAAGCTGCGCGGCACTGCTCTCTACGTTTCCTCCGCAACCGGTCTCGCTGGTGAGACCGACACCTCTTCTTACTACACCGCGCAGGGCATGAACCCAGCCGTTGCACTCATGGGCTCTGCCCAGCTGCAGGTCGAGGGCGGCATCATTGAGGCTGCAGTCAACCACTGCACCCACAATCTGAAGGCAAAGCTGGACAAGCAGCAGATTCCTGCAACCTTCAACTTCCGCAACGTCGGCACCCACTCTTGGCCGGGCTGGCGCGAAGACATTGAGAAGTCCTGGCCGGTATTTGAGGCAGCACTTAACTCCTAGGCTTTCTCGAATAGGGCTTTAGACCTTAAGGGCGGTAGGATCGCAGCATTATGAAGCTGCTTTCCACCGCCCTTTCGCATGTCACCTCAACCGCTGGTCAACTCTCCGAGCACCGCGACGAGTACACCGGTATTGCGTTTAATTTAGGCTTCGAGGTGCTCCACTACGACTTGGACCTCACCTACCGCGTGGAGCCCAACATGCTGCAGGGCGTGGCGGTGCTGCACATGCGCGCACTTGACGACGTCTACAAGCTCACCCTTGATCTTGGTGGCGCCATGGTGGCACGCCGTATCACGGCTAAAAATGCACCACGCGTGGCGAAGTTCCGGCAATCCACTGGCAAGTTGCGCATCAGTTTCGCCGAGACCGTGGAGGAAGGCACCGAGTTTGAGCTCCACATCCGCTACGGCGGCTCCCCGCGCCCGATTCGCACCCCATGGGGCGAGCTGGGGTGGGAGGAGACCGAGTCAGGATCCCTGGTGGCTAGCCAGCCCAACGGCGCTCCCAGCTGGTTCCCGTGCGATGACACCCCGAGCGAGAAGGCCACCTACGATATTCGGATTACCGCAGATGATCCGTTCCGTGTTATTTCTAACGGCAAATTGGTCTCCCGCAAGCAGGCCAGCGGTTCCACAACGACCTGGCATTACCGCACCGAGCACCCCATGGCCACTTACCTCGCCACGGTGCAGGTTGGTGAATTTGTGGAGATTGATTTGGGCAAGCACGTTCGCGCATGGGCCCCGACGCAGCTCAAAGAGGCGGTCAAGCGCGAATTCGCACAGCAACACGAAATGTTGAAGTTCTACGCCGATTGCTTTGGCAGTTACCCATTCGACGAATACCAGGTCGTCATTACCGAGGACGAGTTAGAGATTCCGCTGGAGGCCCAGGGACTTTCTATTTTCGGCTCGAACCATGTCTCGGCTACCTTTGAGCGTCTCATCGCTCACGAGCTATCCCATCAATGGTTTGGTAATTCGGTGGGACTTACAGAATGGAAAGACATTTGGCTTAATGAGGGCTTTGCCTGCTACTGCGAGTGGCTGTGGATGGAGCACGCGCACGACCAGCCTGCGCATGATTCGGCGCGTTCCCACTACAACGTCTTGGCACGCAAAAAGCAGGACCTTAAGCTTTCCAATCCCGGCACACGCGACATGTTCGATGACCGCGTATACAAACGTGGGGCCCTCACGGTTCACGCTTTACGCCGCCTGCTTGGCGACGTCGCCTTTTTCCGCGCCGTCCGCTCCTATGTAAAGGCCAGCCAGCATAACGTCGTTAGTCCTGCGAATCTCATTGAACGCCTGCACGCAGAGAGCGAGGATCCAGCTGCCGTGGACGCGCTGCTTGAGCAGTGGCTGGATCACACGGCGCTACCCAAATTCCCCGCATAGCTCGTCACATAACTGTCTACCCTTACTGGGTGTTTAATTCGAAAAGTTTTTCTACTTCCCCATTGACACCCCTTTAGGATTCGATATAATAGAACATGTAATCGAATACGGGGATTCGAGAGGGGGACGGACACAATGCAAGACAAGCATGAGGCAATAATTTCCACAATCAATAGCATTACGAGCTCGCTAACTTCACTGCGAGAGCTCTTGAAGGATCCCTCTGATGTCTACTTTGGGCGCCTCCACCCTGCTTTTGAGCATCTCGAAACCGTAATGAGTAAGAAGACCACCGTGGATGCGGCATTCGCGTTCATTGCCGCGCGCGATGATGCTGGGCGCGTGGTGGGGTCAAGCAAGCCGGAAGACTACCTCACGGCGAGACTCGGCCTCACTTACGCCGAAGCTCAGTCACGGATAAAGACGGGGCAATCACTTTTTGCGCCGCTTGCTGAGGTCTCCCCTTCTGAATCTGCACCGTCTGAAACGCTGCCAGTGGGCGAGGAAGCTAGCGACGAAGAGCGCAAGCGAGAAGAGGCTGCTCGCGAGCGTGATCGGCGGGAGCGCGCGGCAGCCGAAAAGCGGCGCCGTCAGATGCTCGAGGAAGATGCCGCGCGCGAAAAGACCATCGCGCTTATCGAGCGCGAATTGGAACACCTCACTGAGGGCGCGACGCCTGGGCCGCAAGAATTGCGCCAACAAGCCTTGGAGAGGTCCCGCGAGCTTTCCCATACGGCTTTGCGGGATTGGCTGCGCAACGCTATCCGTCAGGCCAACAAATCGGTTTCGGATGTGGATGCGGTCTTTAAGAAGCGCCGCTTGCGCATTTCCCAGCCAGATGCCGACGGAGGCGTGTTCATCAGCGGCTATGTCGATGCTGCTACTGCGGCGATGCTCAAGGCTGCTTTCGCACCAGCCCGCCATCAGGGCGGACCAAATGTCCCCGCCGAGGAAGACTCGCGCACTTATTCGCAGCGCATGGCGGATCAGCTGGCGGCAATAGTGCACGACTACTTGGAGTCGAAGCAGCACACTAACGGCGGAGTAGGTTCCCTGCTCATCACCACCACGTTGAGCGAGTTGGAGGAGATGGATTCTTCCACGAGGTTCGCCACCAACACAGGAGTGGAGCTTTCCCCGCTCGACCTGTTGCGCATAGGAGCTGCATCGCATGACTTTATCTGCGCAGTAGATGACAAAGGTTTCCCGCTGGAACTTGGCCGCTGCAAGCGCAGCGCAAGCCTCTATCAACGGATTGCTTTGGCGGCATCAGAGCTGGTGTGCTCGCGGCCGGGATGTGATAAGCCCTGGGTCGAATGCGATGTCCACCATATTCATGCTTGGGCAGCCGGTGGGACCACGGACTTACGGAACTTAACGCTCCAATGCAGAGGTCATCATGTTGATAACAATGACCAACGGGACGGGGCCAGAAATATGGGTCATGCGGAACGATGCCCCAAAACAGGAAGAGTGGGTTATCGCCCCGCAGGTTCGGGGCAGATCTTTCTCAATGACAGTCCGGCTGCGCAAAAAGCTCCAGCGCGCAAACTCAGTGCCTAACCGCAGGACAAGTGTGTCTTGCGGGAGGGCAACGCTGGCGTTTTGCTCCGGAGCTGAGGAAGGATAGGAACGGTGGCCTAAACTTGGTAGCCATGCACAGAATGCTCGTCACAGGTGGCGCCGGATTCATCGGCGCAAACTTCGTTCGTCTCGTAGCTAAGGAGCGGCCGGAGGTGGAAATCACGGTCCTCGACAAGCTCACTTACGCCGGCAATCGCGCGAACCTTGAGGGAGTCGAGGCACGGCTAGTGGTCGGTGATATCGCTGACGCCGTGTTGGTAGACGAGCTAGTGGCGCAGTCGGACGTAGTCGTTCACTTCGCCGCTGAGTCGCACAATGACAACTCGCTGCGGGACCCTTCCCCCTTCATTCAGACCAATGTGGTGGGAACGTTCACACTGCTCGAGGCGTGCCGCAAGCATGACGTGCGATTCCACCACGTGTCCACCGATGAGGTTTTCGGCGACCTTGAAATCGGCGCTGACACGAAATTCACGGAGTCCACTCCGTACAACCCTTCCTCGCCGTACTCGGCTTCCAAGGCCGGCTCGGACCATCTCGTGCGTGCTTGGGTGCGCAGCTTCGGTCTGCGGGCGACCATCTCCAACTGCTCCAATAACTATGGCCCGTACCAGCACGTGGAGAAATTCATTCCGCGGCAGATCACCAACTTATTGGATGATCAGCCCGCAAAGCTTTATGGCACCGGCGAGCAAGTGCGCGATTGGATTCACGTCGATGATCACAACGCGGCAGTGCTGGCCATTTTGGATCGTGGCGAAATCGGTGAAACCTACAACATCGGTGCCGACCAGAAAGACATCAACAACAAAGAAGTCATCGAAGTGATCTGCGAGATCATGGGAGCTACTGACGAAACTGGTAAGGCCCGCTACGAGCACGTGGCAGATAGGCCGGGCCACGACCAACGCTATGCCATGGACGCCTCGAAACTGCGCCGCGAGCTCGGCTGGGTCCCGCGCTACACGGACCTCCGCGTGGGGCTTGAGCAAACAATCACGTGGTACCACGACAATGAGCAGTGGTGGCGTCCGGTGAAGGGCGACGTAGAGAAGCACTACGCGCAGCAAGGACAATAAGGGGCAATCATGCAGATCGAGAAGACAGCCATTGAAGGCCTGCTCATCCTGGAACTGGATGTGCACAGCGACAACCGTGGCTGGTTCAAGGAGAATTGGCAGCGCGCCAAGATGCTGGATGCCGGGCTGCCGGACTTTCAGCCGGTGCAGAACAACGTTTCTTTCAACGCCGCGAGGGGCGTGACTCGCGGCCTCCACGCCGAACCATGGGACAAGCTGGTGAGCATCGCCCATGGCAAAGTTTTTGGCGCGTGGTGCGACGTGCGCGAGGGCTCTCCGACCTACGGCGAGCTGGTCACTCACGAAATTGGGCCGGAGACCGCCGTCTTTGTGCCCTGGGGCGTGGCCAACGGTTTCCAGGCGCTGGAGGAAACCGCCTATTCTTACCTCGTCAATGACCACTGGTCACCGGATGCGGAGTACACGTTCGTGAATCTGGACATGGTGGATTGGCCGCTCGAACCCACGGAGATCTCTGACAAAGACCGGAATCACCCGCGCCTTGCCGACGTCACCCCCATGGCCCCGCGCAAAGTATTGGTCACCGGTGCAAACGGCCAACTGGGGCGCGCGCTGCGCCAGGTGTTGCCCCACGCTGAGTTCTGTGCACGCGAGGACTTCGATATCTGCAACCCACCTGAGCGCCATTGGCGGCACTACTCCGCAATCATCAACTGCGCTGCCTACAACGACGTCAATGGGGCCGAGTCCGACCGCGCCCACGCCTGGGAAGTCAACGCCCTAGCGCCCGCTAAGCTCGCGCGCATCGCCGCGGAGAACAACCTGACCTTGGTGCATGTCTCGAGCGACTACATCTTCGACGGTTCCCAGAAAATCCACATCGAGGAGGAAACACCCAGCCCGTTGAGCCTGTATGGGGCGTCGAAGGCGGCAGGTGAGGCGTCGGCAAGCGTGGCGCCAAAGCACTACATCGTGCGCACCTCCTGGGTCTTTGGGGACGGCAATAACTTCGTCAAGACCATGGCGCGGCTTGCCAAACAGGGCGTGGAACCGAAGGTGATCCATGACCAGCACGGGCGGCCGACCTTCGCCGAGGACCTAGCCAAGGGCATCGCTCACCTGCTCAAGGTGCAGGCACCCTACGGCATCTACAACATATCCTCCGGGGGCGACAGCGTAGGCCGCGACGAAATCGCGATGGCCACGTTCATCGGGCTCGGCCACGACCCTTCCGAGGTCCACCCGGTCAGCGCCGAGGAATACGGCGATGAGCCCGCGCAGCGTCCGCTGGAGTCCACGCTGGATTTGTCCAAGATTGAGGCCACCGGCTTTAGCCCTATGAACTGGCGCGCGGCGATTGCGCTGTACCTCGCGCTCTACTCGCTGGATTAAGGTTGAATTCATGAAAGGCATCATCCTCGCTGGCGGTTCAGGCACGCGCCTCTACCCCATCACCAAGGGCATCTCGAAGCAGCTCATGCCGATCTACGACAAGCCCATGGTCTATTACCCGCTGAGCACTCTCATCCAGGCGGGCATCCGGGAGATCCTCATCATCACCACGCCGGAGGATTCGGCATCCTTTGAACGCCTGCTTGGCGACGGCTCCCAGCTCGGCCTCATGCTCTCCTACGCGGTGCAGCCACAGCCGGAGGGCCTGGCGCAGGCTTTCCTCATCGCGGAGGACTTCATCGGGGATGACTCGGTGGCGCTCGTTCTGGGCGACAACATCTTCGAAGGCCACGGCTTTGCCACCGCGCTGGGGCAGTGCCGCAATCCGGAGGGCGGCATCATCTTCGCCTACGAGGTTTCTGATCCGCAGCGCTATGGCGTGGTGGACTTCGACGCCGACGGCAATGCGCTCTCGATTGAGGAGAAGCCGGAAAGGCCCAAGTCCAACCATGCGGTGGTGGGCCTATATTTCTACGACAACTCCGTTGTTGAGATCGCCAAGTCTATCGAGCCCAGCGCCCGCGGGGAGCTAGAAATCACCGCGGTCAACGAGGAATACCTGCGGCGCGGGCAGCTGCGCGTACAGCGCATGCAGCGCGGCGACGTATGGCTGGATACCGGCACCGTGGACTCCATGAGCGAGGCCTCCGCCTACGTCGAGGTCATGCAAAAGCGCACCGGCACGGTGATTGGCTCACCCGAGGTGGCGGCCTACCACGAGGGTTTCATCTCCCGGCAGGCCTTGGCCGCGCTCGCCGATCCGCTCATGAAATCAGGCTATGGCGCCTATCTGGTGGACGCAGCGAGCGAGGGCTAACTAATAGCCGCGGGCCACGTACTCGTCGATGCGGGCAGCCTCTGCCCCTACCGTGGTTTCATCGCCGTGACCTGGCAGGACACGAGTCTCCGGGGGCAGGTGGAACACGACGTTACGCAGCGACTCGATGATGACGTCGAAGTCGGAGTACTTGCGGCCGGTAGCACCGGGCCCGCCATTGAAGAGGGTGTCTCCGGAGAGTAGAACGCCGTCGGATGGCAGGTGCAAGACCACACAGCCCGGGGAGTGACCTGGGGTGTGGAACACCGTGATGTCCTCGCCGCTGACCTGGAACTGCTGGTTATCCGCCAGCGGGGTGAAAGGCGCACCGCCGTTGGACTCCTCCCACAGCATCTCATCGTCGGGGTGGAGATAAACCTCGGCTCTAAAGCGCTCGGCGGCCGCGGGCGCGAGGTCACAGTGGTCGTTGTGGGCGTGAGTGAGGAGGATGCCCTTGACGGGGCGGTCGCCAACCATGTCGGCCACTGCGTCTAGGTCGTGAGAAGGGTCCACCACGTAAACGCCGGAGGCATCGCCGATGACGTAGACGTTATTATCCACGTCCCACTCCCCGCCGTCGAGGCGGAACTTACCCGAGGTCACTACCTTATCGATCTGCATCTTTGCTCCTTCTTGATTGCACCCTAGCGGTTTACGCGAACTCTACGACAGAACGCAGAACCTTGCCGGACTTCATGGTGGTGAAGGCTTCCTCGACGTCGTCAAGCGCAATGCGCTCCGAAACGAACTTGTCCAGCGGGAACTGCCCATTGCGGTGCAAGGAGACGTAGGCCGGGAAGTCGCGCTCCGGGAGGCAATCACCGTACCACGCCGGCTTGATGGAACCCCCGCGGCCGTACAGGTCGATGGCCGGGATATCCACGTGATCCGTGAGGTTCGGCACGCCCACCATGACCATGCGGCCGGCGTGATCGCGGGAGTAGAAAGCCTGGCGCCAGGTCGGCTGAATGCCCACTGCATCGATGGTGACGTCGGTGCCGAAGCCCTCGGTGAGGTTGCGGACGGCCTCGACGACCTCGTCCTCGCTCAAATCCTTGGTGTTAATGGTGTCGGTGGCGCCGAACTCGCGGGCGGTTTCCAGCTTGGATTCGTCAATGTCCACCGCGATGATCTTCGCAGCACCTGCCAGCTTGGCTCCTGCGATGGCCGCAGTGCCCACGCCGCCGCAGCCGAATACGGCGACGGACTCGCCTAGCTGGATGTCGGCGGTATTAACCGCAGCGCCCAGGCCTGCCATGATGCCGCAGCCGAGCAGGCCAGCGGCGGCAGGATCCTCGCCTGGATCCACCTTGGTGCACTGACCCTCGTGAACCAGGGTCTTCTCCGCGAAGGACCCGATGCCGAGCGCTGGGGTCAGCTCCGTGCCGGCGTCCTGGTCGCCTTCGGCCAGACGCATCTTCGCGGAAGCATTATGGGTGTTAAAGCAGTACTTCGGCTCACCCTTCTTGCAGGCGCGGCACTCGCCGCACACGGCGCGCCAGTTCAGGATGACGAAGTCACCGACCTCCACGTGGGTTACGTCGGAGCCCACGCGCTCGACGACGCCCGCAGCCTCATGGCCAAGCAGGAACGGGAAGGCATCTTCGATGTCGCCGTCGCGGTAGGCCAGGTCGGTGTGACACACACCGCAGGCCTGAACTTTTACGATGACGTCGTTTGCGCCCGGCTCGGGCACGACGATGTCAACGGTCTCTACTGGTGCGCCCTTGGAACGGGCGATTACTGCTTTAACGATTGTTTCACTCATGCGGCCGAGCCTACACGGATTTTCAGCAAGACCGCACTAATGAAAATGTCTTTCAGAATCTAGGATGCGGCAATAACGTTTGCCGCATGCTCGTGACCGCGCTGGTTGATGTGCAGCGGCAGATTGCCGTCGCCGGCAGTAAAGTCCACAAGACCAGCCCACATGCGCTGATCCGCGTTCGCACACATGCCGTTATTACGGGAAGAAGGCTTCATGTCGAGAAATTCGACACCCGTACGGGACGCAAGGTCAACCTGCATCCACTGGGCTGCATTCTCCCAGCCTTCCACCTGCGGAAGGTAGGTGCGATCCGCCGGAGTTGGGCCAACGTGCAGCAAGCAATAGCTCCCCGCGGAACCAATGGTCGGATAGCCCACAATCTGAATACGCGCGTTCGGCGCAGCGGCACGAATGCGGTTAATCAAAGGTGCATTCGCATCAACAAAGCGGCGACGCAGCTCGCCCTCGCTCATTCCGGGGTTGTTGTAGGTGTCATTGAAACCGGTGGTGTAGAGAACTCGACGCGTCTCACCGCTGAGCGCCCCCGTCTGGATAGCACGGTCCACCTGGGAGAACATCTGCGGCCCAGGGGAGAAGGAAACGGCGCCGGAGCAGGAGAAATCAGCGACCGGCAGGCCCAACTTCGCGCCGGTGCGCTTTGCAAAGTTATTGGACTGCGGGCAATTCACACCACCAGCACTTTGAGAGCTCAGACGCGCCTGCAGGTAGGCTCCCACATCAGGGTCCGCCAAAACGGAGTCACCGAAAGCCACCAAGTTACGCTCAGCCGCAACCGCCTGCGGCACCTGGCCAACCCCCACCGCAACAAACATAGCGGCGGCGACAGCAGCCACCTTCTTCTTCAGCTTCATTAGATTCCTCTCAAAATTTGTCGCACATTATCCTAGCGCAACCTGGATGCCCGTCCAGTTGACCGCCAGGAATCCGGATATTCAGAAAATGTGTTTAGAATCAAAAGTATCCTACGCTACTTTACGGTAACTTCTGTAACACTAGCGACATTTGACCCCTTCAGAGCAACGGTTAGCCCTGAAAATACGATAGAGAAGCGAATAGCTCTCCAAATTATTTTGAAAATAGGTTTATATGTCTTTCAATTTTTCCGATTTAGCTTTCAAAGCTGCGGCGATCAGCCGCTTTGTCCCCGAACTCTTCAAGTCCGGAATCATTACCCACCACGACGGAATCACTCCCCTGATCAAGGCAGGGCCAATCCTGACCCGCTACCGCTTCACCACGGCGCGCGAGCTCGAGCAGGGCTACATCACCTGTCCAGATCGCATTGCGCTTATCGATGACGACGGCACCCTCACCTACCGCCAACTGCGCAATAACGCGCAGACCCTCGCCAAGCACTTGCGCGCGCTCGACCTGCCGGAGATCCGCCTCGGTGTCATGGCTCGCAACGGCCGCGGCATCATTATCCCGCTCGGTGCCAAAGGCTACGCGGGTGCCCACATCTTCCTACTCAACGTGGGTTCCTCTCCGGAACAGCTAGCCGGTTGCATCGAAGAAAACAACATCAACGTCCTCGCTATCGATGACGAATTCATCGACCGTCTCGATCCGGCCTATTACGAGAAGCTCGAGGTCATCATCAGCCACGACTCGGGCGCGGAACATTATGGATTGCGCACGCTAAGCGACGTCGTCAAGCACCCCGAGGCCGTCTCCCAGGTCCGCCTGGACAAGTACCCCAAGCATGGCCACATCGTGCTGATGTCTTCCGGCACCACCGGCATCCCGAAGGGCATCATGCGTCCAGAGCCGACCCTGCCGGTCGTGCTTGCCTCCATCGTGGGCAACATCCCGTGGCGCGCAAACCAGAAGGTGCAGATGACGGCGTCCATCTTCCACACTTGGGGTTGGGCCTGCATCAACATCGCGCTGGGTCTGCGCAACACCATCGTGACCCGCCGCGACTTTGACCCGGAGCTGGCGCTCGATGATATTCAGCGCTATAAGCTCGACGGCCTGCTATCCTCCCCCGTCTTTTTCCGTGCGATGGTCGAAGTGGACCCATCTGGGCGCTACGACACCTCTTCGTTAAAGTTCATCGCTTCTGCAGGCCACGCGCTCACGCCGCAGATTGTGGAGGAAACCAACGGGCGCTTCGGACCCATTCTGTGCAACGTATACGGCTCCACGGAGCTCGCGCTCGCCTCCACGGCGACGATGGAAGAGGTGGCCAAGGACCCGACCACCGGCGGCAAGGTGGCTTCGGGCACGAAGCTGCGCATCCTCGACGAGGAGGGCATCGAGGTGCCGCGCGGCGAGGTCGGCGAGATTTACCTGACCAACTCCACCGCGTTGATTGGCTACACCAACCCGAAGATCAAGCTAAACAAGATTGACGGGCTGATTTCCATCGGCGACTTGGGCTACATCGACGAGCAGGGTTACCTGCACGTGGTGGGTCGCGCCGACGACATGATTATCGTCGGCGGCGAGAACGTTCACCCGCAGTCGGTCACTGAGATTCTGGAAGCGATGCCGGGCATCCACGAGGTGCACGCCGGCGGCGTGGAGGACGAGAAGACCTTCCAGCGCATCGCGGTGTGGGCTGTGACCACCAAGGATTCGCTGGGCAAGTCCGTGACGGCAGAAACCATCCGCGAATGGGTGCGCGAGAACCTCGCCGACCACTCGGTGCCGCGCGATGTCCACTTCCTGGACAAACTTCCGCGCAACGCTACGGGCAAGGTTGTCCCGCGCTTGCTGCAGAGCTAACGAGAGCTAACGCTTTCCTACTTCTCCCCCTCCCTCCGCCATCCTCTAGCAAATACCCAGGGGTGGAAATGCAGCTTTCTGGTGGATTGCGGGGCGTCGGCAAGCACGTGCGGTGGCGAGCAGGAAGTCTGTAGTTCCAGGTCTGGGTAACTAGCCAGGAAGCACTAAACCCGCCTCTTACAGATAAGAAGGCGGGTTCTTTTTGAGCCGCTTGTGAGAATCGAACTCACGACCTTTTCATTACGAGTGAAATGCTCTACCGACTGAGCTAAAGCGGCACACTGCATATGCAGCAAAAGGGATTCTATCGCAGTGCTGGCGGGTTCCGGAAATCGCGTGTGGATCGGCGTCGGAAAGCAGGCTCTAGCGGGCCAAACGCAACCGCCCCACCATGCCGTCGAAGGCCACTTGGGGGTTGGCGTTCTGCAGAAGTTGTTCACGGCAGGTGCGAATCGCGGACTGCGCCGCGAGCAGACCGTCCTCGCTCACGCGCTTGGCCAGTTCGCCTGCCAATCCAGCAAAATCCGGGTGCGTCATCTCCACTTGGGCACCGACCTTGAGCATGAGGGCATCGCGGTAGATTCCCGCTAGATCGATGAGCGCCATGTCCAAGCCGTCCGTAATCCGGCGCTTGGCGCGCTTCTTGTGCAAATCCTCGAGCTCCTTGAGGGCCGACTTGGCGTCGCGCTGTGCCCGGGCCGCACCTTTACCTTTGGCACCCACGCCAAAGGACTGCTCCAGCTTGGCCAGCTCCTCCGCATCCTGCTCGGCGCGGGAATTTTTGGCGTCGGTCTCCACGAACTTCAGCAATGCCGTTACTGCTTGGAAAGCCTGCGACCCGCGGAAGACCTCCTCGGCCAGGTTGATGGCCATGGCGCGACGCTTCTGCACGCCGGGATCCTGCACCAAGTGACGCGCGCGGCCCACGTGGCGCAGGCTGGTCACGGCGGCCAGGCGGGCGTCGTGCTCGCTGGCGCCCTCGGCGATGAGCTGCTTGACGATGCCGTCGACGCTCGGTGCCGGGATATAGAGGTGGCGGCAGCGTGATCGCAGGGTCTGGGAAAAGTCCTGCGGGTCCTCCGACGGGGCGACCATGATGATGACCGTGCGCTCCGGCGGCTCCTCAACAGTCTTGAGAAGCGCGTTGGCGGCCTCGTTGCGGAAGCGATCGGCCTTATTGAAGATGACCACGCGCCACGGCGCCACGCTGGGAAGGCTCGCGGCGCGGCCGATCACCTCGCGGGCCTCGCCCACGGTGATGAATTGTTCTTGGGGGTCCACGTAGACCAAGTCGGTGTGTTTTTGTTGCTCGAGTACGCCGCGGCAGGCCTCGCACTGGCCGCAGCCAGGGTCCCCATTTTCGTCAGCGCTAGTGCACATCAACGCAGCCGCGAAGCAGAGCGCAGCCAGGGACCTTCCAGCCCCCGGCGGGCCCGTGAACAGCCACGAGTGGCTCATGGCACGCGGGGCCCCCTCCCCGCGGGCTGCCCGCGCGGCGGCCAGGATTGTGTGGGCCACCGCCGGGGTATCTGCCAATCGTTGTGCAACGCTTCCGGTATTCACTCGCCCTAGCCTACTGGGATAACTAAAGTAATAAATCATGAACAGACTACTGCGTGGCGCCCGCTGGCTTATGGGCACCCAATGGCCGATGTACGCCACGCTCGTTCTGGGATCTAACATCGTCGGCGCCATCGCGATTATGACCTTCGTGGTCTTCTTCCTGCCGATGCCGGAAATCAAGGACTTCACCTCCGACGTGCCCCACCTCGAGCTCGTCGGCGTCCTATACGTGACCTTCGCTGTGGTGATCGGCATCGCGGTTACCCTGCTGCTTTTCCGTCCGGTGCTGGATTGGCAGCGCAATCCCGACGCCCATGATCCCAACATGGTGCGCAACCTCGTGCTACGCATCCCGGTCTACCAAGCCGCGGTGGCGGCCTTGGTGTGGGTCATCGGCATCATCCTCGCCATAGTTATCGCCTCGCAGTCCTCGGGCCGTTTGGGTCTGGTGGTCGGTGTGTCCACCACCTTGGCGGGACTGCTGGTGGTCCTGCTGACCTACCTGCAAGCCGAGCGTCTGGTGCGCCCAGTAGCCGCACAGGCCGTGGCGCGTCGCTTCGAGGACTCCACGCTGGAGCCGCCCATCAAGTACCGCCTCATCTTTACCTGGGTGATGACGTCGGGCATTCCTTTGATCGGAATCGTGCTCGTTCTGCTGGGCCAGCGCGCGGGACTGTTTAGCGATAACTCCACCGACATCATGCCCGCGGTAATCGCCCTTGCGCTGACCGCCTTGGGAACAGGTTTTACCGGTACCGTCTTCGCGATGATGAGCGTGGTTGACCCCATCCTGGAGCTGCAGGACGCTATCAACCGCGTGCGCCGCGGCGATGACAACGTGCAGGTGGACATCTACGACGGATCCGAGTTGGGCGTGCTGCAGGCAGGTTTTAACGAGATGATGCGCGGCCTGCGCGAGCGCCAACGCGTACGCGATATCTTCGGCCGCTATGTGGGCACGGAGGTGGCCCAGCGCGCACTGGAGGAACGCCCCGAGTTGGGCGGCGAGGACCGCAAGGTAGCCGTTCTTTTCATCGACGTCATCGGCTCCACCACCTTCGCGGTCAACCACACCCCAGAGGAGGTCGTCGAAGAGCTCAACAAGTTCTTCGAGCACGTAGTCGAAGTGGTGCACCGCAACAAGGGCATCATCAACAAGTTCCAGGGCGATGCCGCGCTGGCCGTATTCGGCGCTCCGCTTAACGTCTACGACGCTAACTCCATGGCGCTGCAGGCGGCGCGCGAGCTGCGTCAGGAGCTGCGTGGCTTGGAGCTGCAGGCAGGCATCGGCGTCGCGGCGGGTCACGTGGTGGCCGGCCACATCGGCGGCGCAGATCGCTTCGAGTACACCGTCATCGGTGACGCAGTAAACGAGGCGGCGCGCCTGACCGAGCTGGCCAAGGACACCCCGGGCCAAGTGCTGACTAACTCCGCCACGCTGCGCGGTGCCAACGAGGCTGAACAGGCGCGTTGGACCATGATGAAGTCCATTGAGCTGCGCGGACGACGCCGCATGACGCGACTGGCACGCCCTATCCGCCCCACGCTTGCTGAGCGCGCGGAACAATAGCGGAGTAGTCGCGGCACAGTAGCCGAGAATTAGTTTCATAAGATCTGTAACATGCGGCCCATGACCTCCGCAGTGTCTCAGTCTCGACCTCGCATGATCGTGCCCGACGTAGCTCGTGGCATGGCTCTTCTCGGCATCGCCCTAGCCAACGTCTGCACTGGGTGGATTACCACCACCCATCCAGACGGCCAGTATTTCGGCGGCATCGATTCTGGCAACGTGTGGGATAAAGCAACTGTGCTCTTTACCGCGATGTTCGCGCATAACCGCGGTTTGCCGATGTTCTCCACGCTCCTGGGCTTCGGTATCGGGCTTATCACCCTGAGCCTTTGGCGCCGCGGCTTCCCGCTCGGCCAGGCGCGCATGGTCATCATCAAGCGCTACGGCTTCCTGGCCGTTTTCGGCATTATCCACCTGGTGTTTATCTTCTATGGCGACATCATGTTTTTCTACGGCTGCTGTGCTTTGGTCATCAGCATGTTTATTTCCCTGCACGATAAAACTCTCAAGAAGATCGCTTATACCCTGCTGACCATCATTACGGTCCTTGGAATCGGTGCGTTTGTGTTTACGCTTTTGGTTCCGGAATCAGGCATGAATTACGTCCTCTTTTCCGAGCTTCCCCAATCCTATGGGAAGTTGGTGCTGGATGGATTATTGATGCTGTTGGGGCAGGCTGTTAGCGCCGTGCCGTTCATGCTCATGTACGGACCCATCATGTTGGTGGGCTTTACGTGGGCGCGCCAGGGCACGCTTGCCGACGTCGCGTCTCACCGCACCGAGCTGCGCATCTGGGCAGGCATTACAGCAGTGATCATCTTGGGCGTGGGCCTGCCGTGGGGCCTTGCTACTATCGGCGTGCTCCCCGCGGAAGTCGAGGGGGCCTTCTTTCAGCTCAACACCTTCGTCGGCGTGATTACCGGCCCGGGCATCCTGGCGATGCTCGCGCTGGTGCTAGAGAAGGTGCAGACACTGCCTTGGTGGCTGTGGCCATTTAGTGCGCTGGGTAAGCGCTCGATGAGCGGCTACATCATGCAGTCGATCATCTTCTTCGCGGTGATTTTCCCGTTCACCTTGAACATCGGCTCCCAGTTCTATGCCTCCGGCTTGGCCTTGTTGGCGGTGGGCAACTGGCTGCTCACTCTGCTGCTGGCCTGCCTTCTCGAATACTTTGGCAAGCCGGGCCCGTTCGAGTGGCTGCATCGCCGAATTTCTTATGGCAAGACGATGCGGCCAGAACTAAAAAGGCAGCCGCCTAGTGGCATTGAATCACCCGTCAGTGGCGCTCCAGTGCATCAACCAGAAGGAAATGTCCAAGCACGCGGCTAGCGGCCTCGGCGGCGCCCAGCAGGCGGCTATCGCGCAGCGGGTTGACGGGCAGGGTGCGTGCAAGGGTAAGCCCCTCTGAAAAGAGGATGAGGTTGGCGCCGTGGCTCGCTCCCTTCGTGGCGTCTGCACGCAAGGCTGGATCCCCTGCGAGCGCCGAAGTGGCGGCAACAGCCGCACCAGCCACTGCGGTGGCCGCGCGGTAGCGGCCCTTAGATACGGCAAGGCCGCCAGCCCACGCGCCGATGCGCAGGCCCCAGCCCAGCTTGTCGTTGCGCTGCGCGCGCAAAAGATACAGATAAGCCCCGTGATGCAAGGCAATGGCGGCAATGCCCAGAGCATTCGGTTCGCCGCGCTTGCAGTACTGGCCCACCGAACCGGCAGCAAGGCCACCGCGCAGCACCGGGTTCGCCGTTTGGGCGCATAGAGTAGCTATTACTGCGGCGTCGAGAAGCCGGGGCTCAAACCCGAAGATGCGCGCCCAAGCGCTGGCCTCCCCAGCAGCTAGAAAACCAAGGCGCGCGGGGTGGCCGGCGGGATCGGTGATTGCGGGATATACCGCCCGCCACAGCGCGGCGGCGCCCTGTTCAGTGCGTTTCAGGAAGTCCATCGCTACTTGCGGCTGCCTGCCTTGACCACGTTTTTAGTGCCTGGCGAAGGCTTCTTCGCCGACTTCTTGGTTGCCTTCTTCGTGGATTTCTTGGTCGATTTTTTGGTCGACTTCTTCCCAGCCTTCTTGGTGGTCTTCTTACCGCCATCCGCGGCTTCCTTGGCACGGCGCTCGGACAACAGCTCGTTGGCGCGGGCGTCGGTAAGCGTTGCTGGATCGTCGCCGCGGCGCAGCGAAGCATTCGTGGTGCCGTCGGTGACGTACGGGCCGAAGCGGCCATCCTTGACGGACATCGGCTTGCCGGAGACGTCATTGTCACCCAGCTGCTTCAGCGGCGGCTGCGCGGCGGCGCGGCCACGGCGCTTCGGCTCCGCGTAGATGCGGCGCGCCTCGTCCAAGGTGATGGAGAAGATCTGCTCTTCGTTAGCCAGCGAGCGGGAATCACTGCTCTTCTTCAGGTACGGGCCGTAGCGGCCGTTCTGCGCAGTGATGACTTCGTTGTCGGAAGGATCCACGCCCACCTCACGCGGCAGGGACAGCAGCTTGAGCGCCTCTTCCAAGGTGACAGAAGATGGCTCCATCGAGCTAAACAGCGAAGCAGTGCCCGGCTTGAGCTTTTCGTCGATGTACTCGGCGATGCGCTTTTCCTTCTGCTTTTCCGCAGTCTTGGTCTCCCAGTTCTTGGCGCGCTTGCCTTCCTCGGCGCGCTGCTTGTCTTCGGCCTCGCGCTCCTGCTTGACCACCTCGAGGGCCTCGGCCTCGGCCTTTTCGCGCTCATCGTCGCGCACCTGCTCGGTCACGTAAGGACCAAAGCGGCCTTCCTTGGCCACGACCATGCGCCCGTTAGCAGGGTTCTCACCCAGCTCGCGGCCGCCCTGCGGGGTGGCGAAGAGCTTCTCTGCGAACTCCTCGTTGAGCTCATCCGGGGTGGTGGTCTCAGAAAGGTTGGCGCGCTGGTACTCAGGCGTGCCGTCCTCGTTGGTGCCCACGACGCGCTCGATGTACGGGCCATAGCGGCCCACGCGCACGAAGACGTCGCGGCCTTCCGAGTCGGTGTAAAGCTTCAGCGAGTTGACCTGGCGGGCGTCGATGGCCTCGAGGTTGATGTCGATGAGCGACTTCAGACCGCCGTGGCGGGCAATCGAGTCCGCCTTCTGGTCCTTGGCTGCGGCGTTGCCGAAGTAGAAGCCATTGAGCCAGTCGGTTCCGTTCTCGGTGCCGGCGGCGATGGCGTCGAGCTCGTCCTCCATGGAGGAGGTGAAGTCGTAGTCCACCAGCTCGGTGAAGTTGTTTTCCATCAGGCCGATGACCGCGAAGGCAACCCAGGACGGAACCAGGGCGTTGCCGCGGGAAAGCACGTAGCCGCGGTCCTGGATGGTCTTGATGATGGAGGCGTACGTCGACGGGCGGCCGATGCCTAGGTCTTCCATCTTCTTAACCAAGCTGGCCTCGGTGTAGCGAGCCGGCGGGTTGGTGGAGTGGCCGTCTGCTGTCACCTTGGTGGCGGCGAGGTCATCGCCCTCGTCCAGGTGCGGCAGGCGGGACTCGCCGTCGGAATTCTTGGCAGCCACATCTTCGTAAGCCTTGAGGAAGCCCGGGAAGGTGATGGTGCGGCCGGTGGCAGAGAACTCCACGTCCTGAGCGCCCTCGGAGGTGGTGGCGGTGGACGCCACGGTGACCTTCATGGAGGTGCCCTTGGCGTCAGCCATCTGGGAAGCCACGGTGCGCTTCCAGATGAGCTCGTAGAGCTTGAACTCCTCCGCGTCGAGCCTGCCGGAGAGCTCGCCCGGGGTGGCGAACTTCTCGCCGGCTGGGCGGATAGCCTCGTGGGCCTCCTGGGAGTTTTTCACCTTGCGGTCGTAGATGCGCGGCGCCTCAGAGACGTACTCCGAACCAAAAATGGAGCTTGCGGCCCCACGCGCGGCGTTGAGCCCCTGCTTGGACAGCGAGGTCGAGTCGGTACGCATATAGGTGATGTGACCGTTTTCGTAGAGACGCTGCGCGATACGCATGGTGCGCTCGGAGGTGTAGTGCAGGCGACGGCCTGCCTCCTGCTGCAGCGTCGAAGTCATGAACGGCGCATAAGGCTTGCGGGTATATGGCTTGTGCTCGACGCTGGAAACGTCGAAGGTGGCGCCCTGGAGGGCGTCGGCAAGCGCGTGCGCCTGCGCCTGCTTGACGACGACCACCTCATCACCCTTGAGCTGGCCCCTATCGTCGAAGTCACGACCCAAGGCAACGCGCTTGCCGTCGATGGCGGTCAGGCGGGCGTCGAACTCCTCCTTAGCATTGCCCTGCGTCTGCAGGGAAGCGGTCAGGTCCCAATACTCAGCAGAGATGAACGCCATGCGCTCACGCTCGCGCTCGACGATGACGCGGGTAGCAACGGACTGCACGCGGCCGGCGGACAGGCGCGGCATGACCTTCTTCCACAGAACCGGGGACACCTCGTAGCCGTAGAGGCGGTCAAGGATGCGGCGGGTTTCCTGGGCATCGATGAGGTTCTCGTCGAGCTCACGGGTGTTTTCTGCCGCCTCCAAGATGGCGGACTTGGTGATCTCGTTGAAGACCATTCGGCGCACAGGGACCTTGGGCTTGAGAACCTCGAGCAGGTGCCAAGCGATGGCTTCGCCCTCGCGGTCCGGGTCTGTTGCGAGGTAGAGCTGATCGCACTGCTTCAGCTTGGCCTTGAGGTCTGCGACCTTCTTCTTTTTCTCCTGGCTGATGACGTACAGCGGGGTGAAGTTGTCCTCAGGGTTCACGCCGAGGCGGGCCCAGGATTCCTTCTTGTACTTCGCAGGGACGTCAGCAGCGCCGCGTGGAAGATCGCGGATGTGCCCCACGGAGGCTTCAACAATGTATTTGTCGCCTAGGTAGGGCTGGATCTTCTTAGCCTTGGTCGCTGACTCGACGATGACCAGGGTTTTCCCGGCTGCTTCTGCCACTCGACTTCATCCCTTTCGATGACGCGATATCATGTCGCTGTTTCAAACCCTTTTTAGCGCTTCAGGATCGCGCACAATAAAAGGCAATTGAGCAATAGCGTACACAGTTCTTTTTCTCTGTACTTATTAGGGCAGCTGCGCTGCCTTGTTTAAGCGCGGTTATACTGGTCGCTTTACAGCCAGCTGTAGCTTTGGGGGCCACGTTTCCTGACAGCGCCTCAGCACAGGGCACAATAAAAGGCACACTAACACGAACAGCACGCCCGATGGGGAGGAATGATGGTTGCATCCGTCACCGCATGGATCGAAATGGTCATGCTCACCCAATGGGTATACCCGCTGGTGGGAAGCCTAATCTTCCTAGACTGTTTCTTCCCCGTCCTCCCCTCTGAAATCCCACTCAATATGGTGGGTGCTTGGTCCGCGTCGCAGGGGTACCCGCACGTCCCCACTATGTTCTTCGTCGCATTGGTGGCAGCCATTCTGGGCGATAATCTCTGTTTCCTTCTGGGAACCCGCTTAATGGCCTTGGTCAACCGCGTTCAAAAGGGCTCCAAAGCCTACGAGGGCCTAGCGTGGGTCAAGCGCAACATGCGCCGCGGCGGTGGCGCCGCAATCATCATTGCCCGCTTCATTCCCTCAGCGCGACTATTCATGACCATTCTGTTGGGTTCGATGCGCTATCCGTGGCCGCTGTTTTTCTTCTTCGACACCATAGGCGTCTCCATCTGGGCTGCCCAAGCGCTAGCCATTGGCTATGTGGGAGGTATGGCCTTCTCCGATTCGCCGGCGCTCGCGATGGTGGTCAGTATTATCGCCGCAATCATCATCGGCTTTGGCCTACAGAAGGTTCAAAACGCTCTGCTGGAATGGTGGGATACCCACCGCGGATACGCAGAAACCCCCTAGGAAAATCATTCCTAAGGGGTTGCGCGAATTAAAGTTTTAGAGAGCAGTCACGTTCTGTGCCTGCAGGCCCTTCTGCCCCTCAGCTACCTCGAAAGAGACCTTCTGGTTCTCTTCGAGGGTACGGAAGCCGTTGCCCTGAATCTCGGAGTAGTGAACGAAGATGTCGCCGGAGCCATCTTCCATCTCGATAAAGCCGTAGCCCTTTTCTGCGTTGAAGAACTTGACGGTACCTTGTGCCATGGTGTTAAACCTTCTATGTGAGTGTCCACTCGGTGTGGACGAAAAATTGGATTGTGGAAAACAAATCTTCGCCAGCACTAACAAAAAGAAAAACACTGAGCCAAGAATTCATCGGCCTGCCTCCCAGTGTGGCACGTTTGTTCAGTAGGCGATAGTTTGACGCAAAAGATTTTCGGGAAAGGGGGTAGCGTGACCAACCCTCTTGGTGAAGAACTCGTCGAGCTCCTGCAGCGACGCTACGACGAATCCACATGCACTTTCACCACCACCCTGCCGGCGAAAACGGCCAGCTATGCGCCGTGGCCCGAATGGGTTCTCCCTGGGCTGCGCACCTTCCTTGAGGGCCGTGACGTGCACAAGCTCTACTCCCATCAGGTCGCGGTAGCCGAGCGCGCCTGGCAGGGAAACGACGTCGTGGTGGCCACAGGCACGTCTTCGGGCAAGTCCTTGGGATACCTGCTTCCCATCCTCACTGCGTTGGCAAGTGACCCTACTGCGTGCGCGTTGTATCTCACCCCCACAAAGGCGCTGGGCTCGGACCAGCTGCACTCCGTTTCGCAGATGTGCAGGGAGGTCGAGGAGCTGCACGGGATGGTTGCCGCGCCTTACGACGGCGATACTCCCACCGAGGCGCGCGCCGGAATCAGGGATGACGCGCGGTTCATTTTCTCCAACCCGGACATGATTCATATGTCGATGCTGGCCTCCCACCAGCGCTGGGCGCGCTTCCTGCGGCATCTGCGCTTCATTGTGATCGACGAGTGCCACTCCTACCGCGGGGTCTTTGGCGCGAACGTGGCGCTGGTGTTGCGCCGCCTATTAAGGCTGTGCGATCACTACGGAGCGCGCCCAGTGGTCATTTCTGCCTCCGCCACAATGAAGGACCCGGCCATCCATACGCAGCGTTTGACGGGGCGTAAAACCCGCGAGGTGACCGAGGACGGTGCGCCGACGGGCGCGCGAACGGTGGCGTTGTGGGAGCCGGGCTTCATTGAAGGCGCTGAAGGCGAAAACGGCGCCCCGGTTCGCCGCGCCGCGACCACGGAAGCTGCCGGAATGATGGCGACCTTCGTGGCAGAGGGCGCGCGCACCTTGACTTTCGTGCGTTCCCGGCGCGCCGCGGAGGTAGTGGCGCTACGCACGGCGGAAGACCTTTCGGGCGCGTTGGGCCGGCCGGATTTCGCCCGCCGCATCGCTGCGTATCGCGCGGGCTACCTGGCAGAAGACAGGCGCAAGTTGGAAAAGGCCCTCGATTCCGGTGAGTTGTTGGGCGTGGCGACGACTTCGGCGCTGGAACTAGGTATCGATGTGGGCGGATTGGATGCCGTCATCACCGCGGGGTTTCCGGGCACGGTGGCAAGTTTTTGGCAGCAAGCAGGCCGCGCGGGCAGGCGCGGGCAAGGCTCCGTGGTGGTGTTGGTGGCACGCGACGAGCCGATGGATACCTACCTGGTGCACCACCCTGACGCGCTGCTGGGCAAGCCAGTTGAGACGAGCGTGTTCAACCCGGCGAATCCCTATATCCTGTTCGGGCACGTCTACTGCGCGGCCGTCGAGAAGCCGCTCCAGGATGCGGAAATCGAGCAGCTCGGGGCGCACGACGTGGTGCATGCTCTGGCGGAGCGGGGGCTGCTGCGCCGCCGCGACCGCGGATGGTTCGCCGCGCCGATTCCGGCTGGGGAGGAGCTCACGCCGGAGACTGCCCACGCGGCGGTGTCGCTGCGCGGTGGTTCGGGCGAAGAGGTCATGATCGTGGATGCTTCTGACGGGCGTTTGCTCGGCACAATCGACGCCGCACGCGCCGCCAGCCAGGTCCATCCCGGCGCGGTGTATCTGCACCAGGGCGAGAGCTACGTCATCGAGGAGCTGCACTTCGCCGACTACCTGGCGCTGGCTAAGCCGGACACCCCGGAGTACACCACGACCCCGCGCTCGACCACGGATATTCGAATCGTGCGCGAGGCCGACGAACTGGTGAACTACGCGCCGGGGCTGTGGGTAGCCAACGTCGAGGTAGAGGTCATCGACCAAGTGACGGGTTATCAGGTGCGTTTGCCTGATGGCACGGTGGGCGATGACATTGCCCTGGAGATGCCGCAACAGCGCCTGCATACCCGCGCGGTGGCGTACACCATCAATCCGCTGGCACTTGCAGCGATGGGCGTCACCGCAGCGGATACGCCTGGCACCTTGCACGCGGCGGAGCACGCCGCCATCGGTCTGCTGCCGCTGATTGCAACATGTGACCGGTGGGATATCGGCGGCGTCTCTACCGCGCAGCATGCGGACACGGGCTTGCCCACGGTGTTTGTGTACGACGGTCACCCCGGCGGCGCCGGCTTTGCCGACGAGGGCTTCCGCCGCTTCCCCGAGTGGATAGCCACCACCTACGAGACGGTGGTCTCCTGCCCGTGCGAGTCGGGCTGCCCGTCCTGCGTGCAGTCACCGAAGTGCGGCAACGGCAACAACCCGCTGGACAAGGCAGGCGCCATCAAGCTGTTGGGCGCGCTGGTGACGATGACGCAATCAGGGCCCATGCCTGCCGACGCTTAGACAGGCCCGGCCCGCGCCACCGCCTCCACCCGCCGTACGGCAACGGTGACGATGACGTCGCGTTCGACCACTCGGCACTCCCGCAGCGTCGATTCGTTGTGCGCGGCCGTCTCCCGCGCCTGGGCGCACGCGTCCCTGCCCCGGGCGTGGTCCCAAGCAGCCGCCACGGCAGCCATGTCCGCCGCAACCTGCGCTTCGTGGCGCGCAGCCACCCGCCCCGCTACGGCGGTGACGCCGAGCAAGAGGGACACGATGGCCACGATGATGCCCGCATTGGCCACGGTGGCATAGCCAGCATCGGAGTTATGCCAGCGGTTCATCGCGTGGACCCGATCTCAGCAGGGAACACAGCACGCGCCTTCATCGACCCGAGCGGGGCCGGCACCGTGGCTTGTGCGGTCACGAGCCCGCCATGCTCAGCAACGTCGACGCTTGCCCCGTCACTCGAGAAGGGCTCCCCGATGGCATGTGCACGGGCAGCTGCCCCAGCGGCGTCGACAGCCGCGAGGTGTGCCGCCATCGTTGCCACCCCGGCGACTGCGCCCGCGGCCACGATGACCAGCGAACTTAACCCCAGAGCCGCCTCGATGGTGACCGAGCCCGTGTCATTACGCAGGATGCGGATGAGTTGCATAGCCTAGCGCGGAGTATTGGAGAGCGCGTCGGTGATGATGGATTCGATGGCGTCGGGAACCTGTCCGCCATTGATGACTGCATAAAGTACCGCAGCCAGCGCCGCAGCAGCGAGTGAGCCCATGGCGTATTCGATCGTCGACATACCCTCGTCGTTGCCTAAGACGGCTTTCATGCGAGTAGCTAGAACTTTCATATCTTTCTCCTTTGTAGTGCTGGTTTCTGTAGTTGATGTGTGAGATTCGTATTAGTGGATAGGTTGCTAAAGCAGCTGGGTCCCCAGGCTGATAATCACGGGCACGAGCCCCAAGACGATGAACGCTGGCAGAAAGCACACGGCTAGCGGAACCGCGATGAATACCCCGGCGCGCTCAGCGCGTGCCACAGCATTCGCGGCGGCCTCCGCGCGCAGCGTCTCCACCAGGCGGTGACAGCCCGCGGCAATCGCGGCGCCGGATTCACCCGAGAGCTCAAGCAGACCCGCCAGATCCGCCAACTGCGGTTGTTCACGCAGGACCGCGATGGCCGAAGACATCGGCGCACCAACCCCCAGCAGCGCGGCAGCTTCCTGCCACGCGGGGCAGGCGCTTGTCGACGCCACCCCAGCCAACGCATCGCGCACCGACAGGCCCGCCTCCACGCACACCGCGAAGAGCTCGAGGTCAGCCGCAACATCAAGAGGCGCTGGCTGCTGCCGCGGCCCATCGCGTGGCGTCTTTGGCCGCACGAGACGACGCAGCGGCGGGGCCGTGGGAATAAGAAGCGCTAGGGCCAGACAAAGCAAGGTCATCATGCCGCAGCCCTCCGCAGGATGTAGCGCGACCAGGCAAAGCCTGCACAGGCAAGGGCCACACCGACGTCGAGAAGCAGGCCCCCTAATCCCCCGCCTAACAGGAACGATAGTGAATCCGCGCCCATCGCCCCTCCCATCGCGATGCCGGCCAACGGCAAACAGGCCAGGATAAGTGCGGTGGCCTGTGGGCCCTGCAGCGAAGACTCCGTGGATTTGGCGTGGCGGCGCGCGGCATCGAGCTGGGCCTGGGCCTGCTCGATAAGATTTGCGAGCGCGACCCCGTGTGCCGTCGACATGCGTATGACGTGGCCAAGGCGCACTACCGCCGGGTCCGCGGCCTCCACGAGCGGGGCGTGAATATGCCCACCGTGAGCAGCCATTCCAGCCGCAGTTTGAAGCGGAAGCCGCACTGCCGCGGGGCATTCTGCAGGGACCGAGTTCACACCGCGTTGCAACGCACCCGCCGTGGTGGCACCCGCCCTGAGATCCGCGGCAACCGTGCCGAGGAAGGTAGCCAGATGTTCCCGACCGCGCCGGGCTTGGCGGGCTTGATTGACGTCGCGGATGTACCAGACCGCACAGACCACAACGAACAACACGGCCACTGCGACGCTGACACGCCCGAATACGTAGCAGCCGAGCACCCCGCAGAAGACCACCGGAACCACAAGTAGCCCGGCAGGGCGAGTCCGCGCGTTGCCTGGCTGCAGCCGGCGAGCTACCGGAGGCTGCATCACAAGGGCCGCTCCCGTTAGGAGTAAGAAGGTCATGGTGCAACCCCCAGGCGCTCAGCGAAGTCCCCGTAACCGGGCCCCTTGCCGGTATCGATGCTCCAGATAAGCTCGGGCACCACGGGGTTTCCTTCGAGCAGCCCGATGTGCGCCAGGCGCCGGCCCTCTGGCCGCCGTTCCATCGCAAGCACCACGTGTACCGCCGCCGCCAGCTGCGAGTGCAGTGCGTCGCGATCCAAACCGCCGAGCCCGGCGAGGGCCTCCATGCGCGCTGGTACCTCCCAAACCGAGTTCGCGTGCAGGGTCCCAGCACCGCCGTCGTGGCCGGTGTTGAGCGCGGCAAGCAAATCCACAACTTCCGCTCCGCGAATTTCTCCCACCACAATGCGGTCGGGGCGCATGCGCAGCGATTGCTGCAGGAGCCGCGCCATCGTGATTTCACCGCGGCCTTCCGCGTTAGCGCGCCGCGCCACCAGCGTCACCACGTGCGGATGCAAAGGCGCAAGCTCCGCGGTGTCCTCAATAACGAGGATGCGCTCAGAGTCTGGCACCGTACCCAGCATCGCTGAGAGCAAAGTAGTCTTGCCCGCTCCCGTTCCGCCAATGACCAGGAAGGAAGCGTGGCGTTCCACAATCGCCCGCAGCAGGGGCTCGACCTCTGCTGCGATGCTGCCGCTTGCCACCAGTTGGTCAAGGCTCGTTTGTGCTTGGCGGAGCACGCGCAAGCTAATGCAGGTGCCGCCCGCAGAAGGCGGGGCAAGCAGCGCGTGCAGGCGCAGGGCTGTGCCATCGGGCCGCGCGAGCCTTCCATCGGCGAAAGGCTGTGCGTCATCGAGGCGCACACCCGCCACCGACGCGAGGCGGGTGGCAAGCTGGCGTACCTCGGCGTCGCTGGCAAAGCTGACGGGCACCGGCTCCAAGCCGCTGCCACGGTCGATGAAGCAACTGCGTGGACCGTTGACCACAACGTCGCTCAGCCCCGGCTGCGCCAGAATCGGTTCCAGCACCCCGAGCCCAAGCGAGTCATGGCGCAGGCGGCGCAAAAGGTCGAGAACATCGCCATCACTGATGACGCCTGCCTCTGCCCGGATACGCCGGGCCAGCGCCGTGGTGTCGGCCACGAGCTCCGGCTCGGCAGCCACAATTCCGCGCAGTTTATCTAGGAGGCTGGTGTTACTCATGAAAGCACCTCGTCGATCACTCGCTGGGCAGCTGCGCGCAACAGGCGCGGTATGCTGCGCAAACCGCCTGTCTCCACGGCCTTGGTCAACCCGCGCACAGTGGGAATCTCCGCAATCGGGTCGCAGTGCACGATGTTCGCAATATCCTCTGGCTCAAGCCCCGACCACTGCCGATGCCGAACCACAACACTGCACGCCATCTGCTGCGCACGCAGCTCCCCAACCAGCTGTGCACACGCCGCGGCGGAGCGCACCTCGGCAGCACAGACGATGATCACGTGTTCACAGACTTGCGGAATATCGCCCGGCGCGGCATCAAAGACAGCACCTTGTGGGTGCAACGCAGCTGCTTGGAAAATGGCCTCGCGCCGCGCTGGCTTAAGGGTCGCTACCTGCGCATGTGCGCTTCGCGACGCCGCCAGCACCCCCAGGTTTCCGTGCCGCGGCACCGCCCGATGCAGGTCCGTGGCGTTTACGGCGCCACTTCCCGCTGCAAGATCCGGCCACCTTGCCCCTGGTTCCTCCTCGATGCCAGCGAGAAGATCGAGCCCACCGGAGTAAGGAGCGGCGTCGACGAGCAGCCCTGCTCCCGCCTCCACCGCGAGCGCATAGGCAAAGGTAGATGTGCCCACTCCCCCGGCTGCGCCAACCACTGCGAGCGCGAAAGAGCCGCCGCTTTGCTCACGTGGGCTCACCTGATCCGCAAGCGCACTCAAGAGCTGCTTCGACTCAGCAGGCACGATGAAGGCTTCGGCGCTGCGGCATTTCATCGCGGCCTCGTAGTCAATGGGGCCGGGGTCGGCCACAACGAAGAAAACCGGGGCAACGCTGTGTTTGGCCACGAGAGCCGCGGTGAGCTTGTCTGCGATGACAACGCTGGCCTTGGGCAGGTGCCGCGGAAAGTCGCGTGGGTCTTCCACCGTGGTGACGTGCACGCTGGTAGCAGCGGCTGCTGCAAGAACCTCGGCGCGCAACGCGGAATCTCCCACGGCGATGGCGATGGTGACGTCTTGTGAACTCATGCCTTAAGCCTGCGGGTGACATAGCCGCTGTTTCTAGAGGCAATTTTCTCGCTGTGGATAACGCACCTATTGGAAACGCGTTGTAGCGATGCAGCGTGACGTGTCAGCAAATATGTGTGGAAAACAGCCGTTTTGTGCTTTCCTTTGCCTTGACCTTCGCGTGCACAAACAGGGCGGAAATAGATGATGACCCGCGCCTCGGGGGGGTGTGCGCGGGTCATCGGTAACCCGGCATCGGGGGGGTGAGCCGGGGCAGGCCGCACAGTATATCGGGGCCTTGCACCGCTCATTATGGCATGGAAGCGGGCCATTGACAACAGCAACCACGGCGCAAGGCACCCAAGGCCCCAGACCAATTGCCTAACGAGAGAAATCACAAAGTTCCGCCAACCTTGCCGCCACCGCGTAACACCCTTAACATTGGTCACAGTATGATTCCCGATCCCCACCGTGCTGAAGCTATCGGCACGGAAGCCGCCTCCACCGCTGCCGATTCCTCCGTGCCCAGCGGTGATTCCCGCGTGGCTGCTTTCTTCGATCTGGATAAAACCATTATCGCCACTTCCTCCGCATTCGCCTTCGGCAAGGAGTTCATGCACAACGGACTCATCACGCCGTCGGAAGCCCTGCAAATGTCGATTGCAAAAGCGGGCTACATGTTTGCAGGCCAATCCAGCGAACAGATGGACGCCACCCGCGACCAGTTAGCAGCAATGGTCGCAGGTTGGTCGGTGGATGAGGTCCACAACATCGTGGCTGAGACGATGCACAACGTGGTCACCCCGGCCATTTATGCCGAGGCCCGCGAGCTCATCACGTTCCATCAATCGGCGGGCCACGAGGTGGTCATCATCTCAGCTTCCGCATCAGCGCTGGTGCGCCCCATCGCCAAGGAGCTCGGCATCACGCGCGTGGCAGCCACCGAGCTAGAAGAAAGCGACGGCCGCTTTACCGGGGAAATCCTCTTCTATTGCAAGGGGCCTGCCAAGGCGCAATCAATAAGTGACATCGCGGAGGAACTGGGGGTCGATCTTGGCGAGTCCTATGCATACTCCGATTCGGCCACAGACATCCCGATGCTCGCAATGGTGGGCCACCCCGTTGCGGTCAATCCTGACCGACACATGAAAAAGCACGCCTTGGAACAAGGCTGGGACATCCGCACTTTCAAGGACCCGGTCCCCCTCTTTACGATGCCCGGCGCGAAGGAAGTAGGCATCGGTTCCGCAGTAGTGGCCGGAATCGCCGCAGTTGTGGCGGCTGGCCTGTGGCTGTCCCAACGCCCCTCGGCCTTCTGGGAACCCGAGAACAGCGCCTAGGCCGACCGCGCGATGCCGTCCGCTTCTTCCCCGCCCGCAGCCCATGCCTTAAGCAGAAACTCCAAAGTTTTGCCAGGCTGCTCCGGATAAGCGCTGATGGCTTCCCAATACTCATCGCGGTGGCGGTTGTAGTAGGTTTCGGGGACCGCAAAGCCACGCGGGTCGAAGCCACTGTGTATCGCCGCGATGCGGGCTGCAACCATGCCGATGAGGTGACTGCGCGAGCCGAAGACGCCGTAGGCAGCGAGCTCCGCATGCAACACCACTGGGAGCAACCGGTCAAAAATCATTCCGCTACCACTGCTGATGAGACGCGCCAAGGCTTGGACACGCGCGGCGCCCGACGCCGCCGGAATGCCTGTTCCGCCCGCCGCAACGTCGAGTCGCGCGAGAACTTGGAGCGGCGAGCGCGCAAAGGTGCGCACAGTAGTCGATTGCACCTCGGGCGCCAGCACCGAGTAGGCACTAATAGCGTTTGCAAGGGGCCCGTCGGCCGCATCTTCGGGCTGCAAATTCGGGGAGATATTTAGGCCTTCGACGAACACCGCGGCCCGTGCGCCGCGCATCGCGGACTCTGCGGAAATAACATCGAATTTCCGTAAACCCGCCGGGCGGCGATGTGCGCGAGAAATTTTCTGAACCGCTTGCGCAGCCGCATTTTCCACCCCAGGCAATGCAAAGAGCGGGGCCAACGGGTCATTTTCTGCCATATCCTCTAGGATAGACCTGTGCGGCCTCTGCGATTCCCCACACACGCAGTTGTCAGGTTTCACTACTATGGCCACTACAGATTTAGACAAACGCTAGGAGTTACTAACCGTGAGCAACGACGGACTATTCACTGACGGATCGGACCAATTCGCACCGAAGGTCAATGCTATCCCGCTCAGCGATGCAGATACCTCGAGGCCCGGTGAGGTATCCGTGGGACAGCTGGTCTCCAACGCTACCGAGCAGATGTCTCAGCTCGTCCGCTCCGAGGTTGAGCTCGCCAAGACCGAGCTTGCTCAATCCGCCAAGAAGGGCGGCATCGGTGCTGGCATGTTCGGCGTCGCTGGCACCATCGCGCTGTACAGCTCTTTCTTCTTTTTCTTCTTCCTTGCGGAGCTGCTCGACCTCTGGCTCGATCGCTGGGCAGCGTTCCTGATCGTCTTCCTCATCATGCTGGTTCTCGCAGCCATCGTGGGCTTTATCGGCTTCAAGAACATCAAGAAGGTTAAGGCACCTGAGAAGACCATCCAGTCCACCAAGGAACTCAAGAAGTTAGTCCCAGGCAAGGCAACCAAGTCCGTTGAACGCGGCCTGTACACCTAAAACCATTTAGCAGCACTTTCCAACTTCACTTGTCTCCGCCCGAGGCTTGTCTTCTCCGCCCGAGGCTGATCTTCTCCGCCCGAGGCTGAATCTCTCCGCCCGAGCTCCCCAGCTCGGGCGGGTTTAGCTTTTATAAGGCAAGGAAAGAAAGGAAACCGTTCCCATGGCCCAGACTCCTGCGCCGTTGCCCCCTTCAGTAGTTGAGCTCGAAGGCCCCTTCACGCACGAGTTTGTGCACACCCGTGGCATCAGGCTGCATGCAGCGACCGCTGGGTCACCGAGCGATCCGCTCGTCCTCCTCCTGCATAGCTCCTTCGGCGGGTGGTTCGATTTCAAGGACGTCATCGCCCCCATTGCTGAGCAAGGCTTCCACGTCGCTGCCCTCGATATGCGCGGTTTCGGAATGTCGGACAAGCCCCCAGTGGAGGTAGGCCAGGACATTCGCGCGATGGTCGGTGACATCACGGGCGCCATCCAGGCATTGGGCCACGATTCCGCATACCTAGTCGGTGCAGATTCCGGTGGTGCCATTGCATGGGCCGTGGCCTGCGAACGCCCCGAACGTACCTTGGGACTAGTCTCTGTTTCCGCGTCCCACCCCGTCGATCTGCGCCGCGCCATGGCCGCCCGCCCATGGGACTTCGGGTGGCTGCTACTGCGCGCAGGCCTATGCCGCCTAGCAGGGCCCATCCGCCGGCATAACCCCTTAATGCGTCCCTCCACTTATGAAAAGGAGCTGGCCCTCAACACGGATTCAAAGTTCCCAGCTGAGCGCCGGGGCGACGTCGCCAAGCTGCGCATTCAAGCCTCGCAGATAGGAAACGTCCGCCGAGGGATCCTGTGGAACCACCGCATGCGCACCGCCGTGCCACCGTTAAGCTGGATCGACTCGAAGGTCGAAGCGCCGGTTTTGTACCTGCATCCCAAGCAACAACTGTGGCGCCCACTCCTGCGTCGCGCCGAGAAACGCACGGCAAGCGCGTTCCGGAACGCCACCATCGCTCAGACCAAGAACCTGCCCCACATTGAGTCGCCCGCAGCCTTCGCAACGATGGTCAGCGAATGGCTCAACTCGCATGATTGGGAATGTGCGAAATAAGTAACAGTTAATCTATCCCGAGCGCCACCCCACACAGGGGGTGGCTTTTTCTTTATTATTAAGCCTAAAATCCCAGTTCACGGGATACTAACTAGCGACTTATAGTTTTTATCACATGTTTATAAATTACAAACTCTTGAATGTGTGCGTGAACACAAGGTAACTTCATTTCAAACCTAAAAGGTTCGCAAATGTTCATCCAATGCTCTACGCAATTCGGAGGTCTCTCCCCCTTATGACGATCAAAAAGACGCTTGCTGTCGTATCGGCAGCTTCCGTAGCCCTTACCCTCGCGGCATGTGGCAGCGACAGCAACGACAGCGCCGCAGGTGGATCCGCTAGCGGCGACAACCTAATCACCGCTTGGGGCAGCGAGCCACAAAACCCGCTGATTCCTGCAAACACCAATGAGACCGGCGGTGGCCGCATCGTTGACTCCATCTACTCCGGCCTCGTGTACTACGACTCCGAGGGCAAGACTCAAAACGAAATCGCCGAGTCCATCGAGCCCAACGATGACAACACCGAGTTCACCATCAAGCTCAAGGAGACCAACTTCTCCGACGGCTCCCCGGTTACCGCAAAGAACTTCGTTGACGCTTGGAACTACGCCGTAGCAAACGACCAGCTCAACGCATCCTTCTTCGGCAACATCAAGGGCTACAAGGAAGGCGTCAAGGAGCTCGAGGGCCTCAAGGTCGTCGACGATCTGACTTTCACCGTTACCCTGACCAACCCAGAGCAGGACTTCCCGGCTCAGCTCGGCTACTCCGCGTTCTACCCGCTGCACGAGTCTGCTTTCGAGGACATGGACGCCTTCGGCCAGAACCCAATCGGCAACGGCCCATACAAGCTCTCCGAGTGGAACCACAACCAGGACGCAACCGTCGTTCCTAACGAGGAATACAAGGGTGGCCAGAAGGTTGCCAACGACGGCGTGAAGTTCGTCTTCTACACCGACAACGACGCCGCTTACGCTGATCTACTCTCCGGCAACCTGGATCTCCTAGACTCCATTCCGGACTCCGCTTTCGACGTCTACGAGGCTGACCTCGGCGACCGTGCAGTCAACCAGCCTTACGCTGGCTTCCAGTCCTTCACCATCGGCGAGAACCTCGAGCACTTCTCCGGTGAAGAGGGCAAGCTGCGCCGCCAGGCCATCTCCTACGCAATCAACCGCGAGGAGATCACCGAGACCATCTTCAAGGGCACTCGCACTCCTGCCAAGGACTTCACCTCCCCAGTTCTCCCGGGTTACTCCGAGGACATCAAGGGCAACGAAGTCGTGAAGTACGACCCAGAGAAGGCTAAGAAGCTGTGGGCTGAGGCTGACAAGATCAACAAGTGGGCTTCCCCGTCCTTCGAGATTGCCTACAACTCTGACGGTGGCCACAAGAGCTGGGTTGATGCAGTGTCCAACTCCATCAAGAACACCCTGGGCATCGAGGCCGTTGGCGCTCCTTACCCAGACTTCAAGTCCCTGCGTGACGAGGTAACCAACCGCACCATCAAGACCGCTTTCCGTACCGGTTGGCAGGCAGACTACCCATCCCTGGGCAACTTCCTTGCTCCGCTGTACCAGACCGGCGGTTCCTCGAACGACGGTGACTACGCCAACGAAGAGTTCGACAAGCTGCTCGTTGAGGCTGCAAAGTCCTCCTCCCAGGAAGAGGCCGCTAAGAAGTACAACGAGGCTCAGTCGCTGCTGTTCGAAGATCTCCCAGCCATCCCGCTGTGGTACCCGAACGCCACTGGTGGCTTCTCCGAGGCTGTAAGCAACGCTTCCTTCAACTGGAAGGGCGTCCCGGTCTACTACGAGATCACCAAGAACTAAGTTCTGCGTTAAGCTTTAGACTCGCGCAACGCAAAGCTCCGTCTCCTGTCTGGGAGACGGAGCTTTTTGTTCGCTTGGCGACGCCCCCTTAGCTTCGCCATTTCCTGAGTCTTATTCATAAAATATGCACGGTTTTCCGCCGTTGCATGCTCGGAAGCAAGAATAACTTTCATCCCGCTAATTTTTGGATCTTCTATGCAGTGCTTCTAGTCTAAATGCGATGTTTCCCTACGCACCGCGTGAAAGGTACAACTGCATGAATCTCAAGAAGACTCTCGCTTTCCTAGCCGTAGCCACGGCCTCGGTTTCCCTGGCTGCTTGCGGCTCCTCCGACAACGGCGGTTCCTCTGACGGAATCGTCTTGGCCAACGGAGCGGAGCCGCAGAACCCGCTAATCCCGGCAAACACCAACGAAAATGGTGGCGGACGCCTAACCAAGCTGATCTATGCCGGCTTGGTCTACTACGACAACGCCGGCGAGACCCACATGGACGTCGCCGAGTCCATCGAGCCAAACAAGGACAACACTGTCTTCACAGTCAAGCTCAAGGACACCAAGTTCTCCGATGGCTCGCCGGTCACTTCGAAGGACTTCGTCGATACGTGGAACTACGCCGTTGAGAAGAACTTCAACAACGCGTACTTCTTCGAAATGATCAAGGGCTACAAAGAGGGCGCTAAGTCCATGGAGGGACTGAAGGTCATCGATGACTCCACCTTCACCATCGAGCTGGCCGCACCCGACGCCGACTTCGTCAGCCGCCTGGGCTACGACGCCTACTTCCCGATGCACGAGTCCGCCTTCGCCGACATCGATGGTTATGGCGAAAACCCAATCGGCAACGGCCCATACATGCTGGATTCCTGGAACCACAACGTTGACGCCACAGTGGTCAAGAACCCGGAGTACACCGGCGAGCGCACAGCTCAGAACGAAGGCGTGAAGTTCACCTTCTACGCCCAAGGCGACGCCGCCTACGCTGACCTGCTCTCCGGCAACCTCGACGTATTGGATGCCATCCCAGACTCCGCATTCTCCACTTACGAGCAGGAGCTCGCCGGCCGTTCCACTTCCGACGCCTCCGCCCGCCAGGTTGCTTTGACCCTTAACGAAAACCTCGACCACTTCTCTGGTGAAGAGGGCAAGCTGCGCCGCCAGGCCATCTCCCACGCCATCAACCGCGACGAGATCACCGAGGTCATCTACAAGGGCACCGCAACCGCAGCCAAGGACTTCACCTCGCCGGCGATCCCGAACTACAACGACTCCATCAAGGGCTCCGACGTGCTCAACTACGATCCCGCCAAGGCGAAGGAGCTGTGGGACAAGGCGGACAAGATCAGCAAGTTCGAAGGGACGCTGCCGATTTCCTACAACGCTGACGGCAACAACAAGGCTTGGGTCGACGCCGTGGCAAACTCCATCAAGAACGCTCTGGGCATCGAGTCCGTGGGTAATCCGTACCCTGACTTCAAGTCCTTCCGTGACGAAGTTAAGAACCGCACCGCTAAGGGCGCAACCCGATCCAGCTGGTCCGCCGACTACCCGGCCACCAGCGCCTTTATCGGCCCCCTGTACGGCACCGGCGCCGGCAACAACGATGCCGACTACTCCAACCCAGAGCTCGACTCCCTCATCGACAAGGCAGCGTCCAGCTCCCCCGAAGAGGCCGTAAAGGTTAACGAGCAAATCCAGCAGATCCTTTTCGAGGATCTGCCCGCCGTCCCGCTGTGGTACCCGAACACCACGATCGGTTGGTCCGAGTCCGTCAACAACGTCGCGGTCAGCTGGAACGGCACTATCCCGTTCTGGGAGATTTCTAAGGCCTAGCCTTTCCGCAGCAGCATCGCCCAATATAGGGTGAGCCTGCTCACCACATAGGGCAAAGGGCACCCCCATCTGTCGTTTCAAGGACAGATGGGGGTGCCCCTATTTTTACCCCCATGAATAAATTGAAAATGCCTGCATATTCCACATTTACGCGGCTACCAGCGGCTAAAATATACCAACCTGCCAACCACTAGAAACCACACTTTTCTGTGATGCGCACAGATTCAGAGATTACTCATTGAGCGAGATCACAAACTAGGATTCCCTGTAGCCACGACAGGCAAACTCTCAAGACACGCGTAGCAGCCTCTGCCACAACCCTTCCCCAGGGTCGCGACCTTCTCGGTCGCGCGGCGTCGGCAAGCGCATGCTCACAACTAGTAAAGGACAACACTATGTTGCGCTATATCGGGCGACGAGTGCTCCAGATGATTCCGGTGTTCTTCGGAGCTACCCTCCTCATCTACGCACTTGTCTTCTTGATGCCCGGTGATCCGGTCGAAGCCCTGGGCGGCGACCGCGGTCTCACCGAGGCAGCTCGCGCTAGGATCGAGGCCGAATACAACCTCGACAAGCCATTTATTGTCCAGTACCTGCTCTACATCAAGGGCATTTTCATGCTGGACTTCGGAACCACCTTCTCCGGAATCCCCGTCACCGAAGTTATGGCCAATGCTTTCCCAGTTACGGTGAAGCTCACTCTCATGGCCATTGTCTTTGAAACAGTCTTCGGCATCCTGTTCGGCGTCATCGCCGGTATGCGCCGCGGAGGAATCTTCGATTCCACCGTCCTGGTCGCTTCCCTGCTCGTCATCGCAGTGCCTTCCTTCGTCATCGGCTTTGTCTTCCAGTACCTCGTGGGTATTAAATGGCAGCTCCTTCCGGTGACGGTGGGCGCGAAGGCCAGCTTTGAGTCGCTCCTCATGCCAGCAATGGTGCTGGGTGCGCTCTCCTTGGCATATGTCATCCGCCTGACCCGCCAGTCTGTTGCTGAGAACCTCCGCGCAGACTACGTGCGTACCGCCCGCGCAAAGGGCCTTTCCAGTGGTGCCGTCACCCGCCGCCACGTCCTGCGCAACTCCCTGATTCCAGTGGCTACCTTCATCGGTGCCGACATCGGCTCCCTGATGACCGGTGCCATCGTTACCGAGGGCATCTTCGGCATCAACGGCGTTGGCGGAACCATGTACCAGGCCATCCTGCGTGGTGAGCCGACCACCATCGTTTCCTTCACCACGGTCTTGGTGATCATCTACATCATCGCCAACCTGCTGGTTGACCTCCTCTACGCAGTACTCGACCCGAGGATCCGTTATGCCTAATTTCGAAAAGACTACTCAGTACCCTGGCCAAGAGCACTACGTCAACGAGGTCGACGAAACCGGTCTCGGCGCTGTCGACGCCGTCAAGGACGAGTCTGCTCCTTCTTCCCAATGGGGAGAGGCATGGCGCTACCTGCGCCGCCGCCCGCTGTTCTGGGTTGCGGCCACCATGATCGTTATCGCAGTCCTGCTGGCGCTGTTCCCAGGTCTGTTCACCAACACCGATCCACGCATGTGCGAGCTGTCTAAGTCGCTCGCTCCTGCCGAGTCCGGTCACCCCTTCGGATTTAACCGCCAAGGTTGCGACATCTACGCTCGCGTCATCTATGGCGCACGTGCCTCTGTCACCGTGGGCGTGCTGACCACGATTCTCGTGGTCATCATCGGCGCCCTAGTGGGCGCCGTAGCCGGCTTCTTCGGTGGATGGATTGACTCCGTTCTCTCCCGCATCACCGATATCTTCTTCGCTATTCCGCTGGTTCTGGCGGCAATCGTTGTTATGCAGATGTTCAAGGAGCACCGCACCATCATCACGGTGGTCTTGGTCCTTGGTCTGTTCGGCTGGGTCTCCATCGCCCGTATTACGCGTGGCGCCGTGGTCTCCATCAAGAACGAGGAATACGTGCAGTCCGCGCGCTCTATCGGCGCGTCGAACATCCACATCCTCTTCAGCCACATCCTGCCGAACGCTGCAGCGCCGATTATTTCCTACGCCACCGTGGCGCTGGGTACCTACATCGTCGCCGAGGCAACCCTGTCCTTCCTGGGCATCGGTCTGCCGTCCACGTTCGTCTCCTGGGGCGGAGACATCTCTGACGCACAGGCTTCCCTGCGTGTTAACCCGGCCGTCCTGTTCTACCCGGCAGGCGCCCTGGGCCTGACCGTTCTGAGCTTCATCATGATGGGTGACGTCGTTCGCGACGCCCTCGACCCGAAGGCAAGGAATCGCTAATGAATAAGCCGCTACTTGAAATGAAGGACGTCCACATCTCCTTCGAGACCTCCACCGGTACCGTCGAGGCAGTTCGTGGTGTCAACCTGAGCATCTACCCAGGCCAGTCCGTGGCAATCGTGGGCGAGTCCGGCTCCGGTAAGTCCACCACCGCTATGTCCATCCTGGGCCTTCTACCGGGCACCGGCAAGGTCACCAAGGGTCAGATCCTCTTCGAGGGCGAGGACATCACCCACTACAACAACAAGCAGTTCGAAGCCCTCCGCGGCAACAAGATCGGCTTGGTCCCGCAGGATCCAATGTCCAACCTGAACCCGGTGTGGCGTATTGGCACCCAGGTTGAGGAATCCCTCAAGGCCAACAACGTGGTTGAGGGTTCCGAGCGCGAGAAGCGCGTGGTGGAGATCCTTGAGGAAGCTGGGCTTCCCGACGCCGAGCGTCGCGCCAAGCAGTACCCGCACGAGTTCTCCGGTGGTATGCGCCAGCGCGCGCTCATCGGTATCGGCCTGGCCGCTCGCCCGAAGCTTCTTATCGCCGACGAGCCGACCTCGGCACTCGACGTGACCGTGCAGAAGACCATCCTGGACCACCTCGAGCACCTCACCGAGTCCCTCGGCAACGCGGTTCTGTTCATCACCCACGACTTGGGCCTCGCGGCAGAGCGTGCTGAGCACCTCATCGTTATGCACCGCGGCCGCATCGTGGAATCTGGCCCCTCGCGAGACATCCTGCGCGACCCTGAGCACCCCTACACCCGCCGTCTGGTCACCGCGGCTCCTTCCCTCGCTTCCTCCCGCATCCGTGCGGCCCAAGAAGCCGGAATCGAGACCGAGGAGCTCAAGACCGGCACTGCAAGCCACGCTGCCAACATTGAGGAAGAAACCGTCATCTCCGTACGCAACCTGACCAAGGAATTTGATATTCGTGGTCAGCGCGGCGAGAAGAAGCTGCTTAAGGCAGTTGACGATGTCTCCTTCGACATCCGCCGCGGCACCACCATGGCGCTCGTGGGCGAGTCCGGTTCGGGTAAGTCCACCGTGGCCAACATGGTCCTGGGCCTGCTGGAGCCGACCTCCGGCACCATCGAGTTCGAAGGCAAAGACACTTCCAAGCTCTCCAAGAAGGAACTGTTCAACCTGCGCCGCAAGATGCAGGTCGTCTTCCAGAACCCGTATGGCTCCCTGGACCCGATGTACTCCATCTTCAAGTGCATCGAAGAGCCGCTGGCTCTGCACAAGGTGGGAAGCCGTAAGGAGCGTGAGGCCCGCGTGGCTGAGCTGCTCGACATGGTGGCCATGCCGCGTTCTGCGATGCGCCGCTACCCGAACGAGCTCTCCGGCGGTCAGCGCCAGCGTATCGCCATCGCCCGCGCCTTGGCGCTGCGCCCAGAGGTCATCGTCCTCGACGAGGCAGTCTCCGCACTGGACGTTCTGGTGCAGAACCAGATCATCCAGCTGCTGGCCGAGCTGCAGTCTGAGCTAAAGCTGTCTTACCTCTTCATCACGCACGATCTGGCAGTTGTCCGCCAGACGGCCGATGACATTGTGGTTATGAAGAAGGGCCAAGTCATGGAGGCAGGCACCTCCGATTCCATATTCAACGACCCACAAGAGGAATACACCCGCAACCTCATCAACTCGGTTCCGGGCATGCACCTCGAGATCGGCACTGGCTCCAACCTCGGATTAGCCAAGGAGTAACACCTCCCCCCATTTCGTTATAAGAAGTTCCACCGGAGGGCTCCGAGGATTCATTACGT
>NZ_KV788353.1:65271-65585 GCF_001807215.1 Corynebacterium sp. HMSC05D08
GCTGGCTTCGGTATGGCTCTTATTCGCCCTGTCTGAAAATGATCCGGGGGGGTGAAGTGCCCCGAGTTTTGTTCCTAGGCATTTGCCTTGATTTCTATTTTTACTTGCGGCGGGTTCTGCTTCCAAAATTCGGTTTCCACTTCGACTGGGGTTCGGTATCCCAAGCTTTGGTGGAGCCTTGTCTCGTTCCACCATGACACCCACTCGAACGTCGCGATTTCTACCTCGACAACGTCATTCCATCTGCGAGCATGGATCAGCTCGTTGGTGTAGGAGCCGTTTGCTGAGCGCGGGTAGTTGGTACCGCGGTTACG
>NZ_KV788354.1:0-745 GCF_001807215.1 Corynebacterium sp. HMSC05D08
ATAGCTAACCCCCGACGTGTCCACTTTCCGGGGTCGGGCCCGACGTAAGGTTTAACCTTCCAAATCAGCCGAGTCTGAAAAAGAGGACGACCGTAGCCCCTCCTTCTTCACTGGCGAGGGGCTACGGTCTTTCGTTTGAAGAGTTCTAGAGGTCTTTCATACCGATTCTCCGATACGCCTCACGGAGGCGTTTTAGACACATTGCAATCACCAACACAAAATGCACCGACGCGGCGACTGCAATTCCGGTCACTACCGGGCCAGACTTTGCGGAATTGAGCCAGCCACCCGCCTCGCAAACGATCAAGAAAACCGAGAGTCCCATACCCCAAACGATTGCCCATAAGGTGTTGAACATGCACTGGTCGACTAAGTCGTAGTCTCTTTGCAAAATTTTGTCAGACTTGCTCAAGTCCACTCGGAGCTGGAACAGAAATACTGCCATTGCGCACAATAAGGCGGAAACGATTGATACTCCCGAAACAGCAGTCCCAACTTCGCCGAGTTTGACGCCCCTACAAAAGCAAACCACCCCGATCACAATGGGTAGCCCAACTTGGGTAAGCCAGTCTTCCAATCGACGTGATTTATCTTTGTTGTCGATAAGGGTTCCGAAGTGGTCTAAAACTATTCCTTTCAGCGAGGATTTTTTCACTTCTATTCCTTAGCGAGAGCACGACTCCATGAGTGTTCCCAATCATTACCTAGTCTTGTGATGTCTATGGAGTTTTTGGTCACGGAGTCT